>JBBSSO010000131.1:0-6009 GCA_038241905.1 Cytophagales bacterium
ACCAACTGCTTTATGGTATTGAAGGAGTTGAAAGCGTTCTGAAAATCAAGGTTTTTAATATCCAGGCCAAACGCGAAAGTAGGGTGGATCAAGTCTCTAGAATCATAGGTGCCGGTGGTGGCAAACTGCCCGCCCAACGTATTAAAAGTAACGTTATCCAGCTTCGCGATTTGGTTTTTAAGGGTAATCTGGCCTTTGAGGTTTTTCAGTTTTAAATTATCATAAAGCACCGTGCCCGCTTGGGTTGTCAACACCATATCTAGGTTGGCCGGTATCTGCACCACGCCTTGCGCTTCTTGGGTAGAAGTGGGCACGGTTTGGCCGGTATGCTCATCTACCATCCACTCGTTCACATTAAACGAGGTCGATTTTAAGTTAAATTGTCCGCGCAGCGTTTCGTTTTTACCAAACATATAGCCCATGTAATTGGCTAAATAACCGTCCATCTGCACATCGCTTTGCCCTAATTGCCCATTCAGTTGCTGCAGGTTTACGCGGTCATTGTTAAACGTAGCTTTGGCCGAATTAATTTTCATGCCCTGCGGCAAATCCGTGCTTTTATAATTGAGTTGGGCAATTTGGACGGTTCCGCTAGCGATTACGTTGTTATAGCGGCCAGCGTCTACATCGGTCATTTTGCCCTTTGCCGCTATGTTTCCGTTTAACCTTCCGCTCAACGTGGTGCCTTCAATCGGGAAGATTTTGGTTAACTTGGTAAGATCTAGAATACCGTTGATAACTACGTCAAACTGCGGATGTGAAATGTCCTTAATAGAAGCGCGGCCCTCAAGCGGTTCTTTGTCTAACAGCATTTTAAACTTTGAGATTTGCACATCAGTATCAGCGGCGTTGCCCGTGCGGTTGGTCACCACAGAATGAACCGTAACGTTCTCCAACGCAGCCGGAAATTCAGAAGATTTTACGTAGCCGTTGGTTAAAATTAGCTTCGCGATGACGGTTGGCATGTGCTTTTCAAAGTAAACACCTTTGGCCTGAGCATCTACGTTCAGAAGTCCGCGCAACGTGGTTCCTTTTAGCGGGAAGACTTTTGTAACTTCAGCTAAGTCCAGATTAGCCTGTAAGTTTCCATCAATCTGCATCGGCGACAAGCCGTTTATCAACACCTTGCCATCAATAGGATTCTTGCCGAGCTCTAAGTGAAACTTACGGACATCTACGATGGTGTTATCCACATTACCATCGGTATTTTTCACGCTCATGTCCACATTAATGTTGCGGGCGGCTTGCGGCAAATCGGGGTATTGGAAGGTACCATCAGCTACTTTTAAATCTACCCCAAAACCGGGCATGGTGGTGTCATTGTAAATGCCTTTTACATATCCAGTGAAAGCAATTTTACCATCGGTCTTAATGTCTTTGAAATCATCTTTAAAAACGCCGGGCACCAGAGAGAACAAGTTCCGGAAATCAGTTTCTAAGGCCTTAAAGGATAAATCCATAGCAATATCGTCGGTGGGCATAGCCACGGAGCCAGCCATGCCGAAGACAAAATCGTTCAGTTTAAAATTATTGTCTTTGAACGTGTACAAAGACTTATTTAGGTCCATGGCCAAGGTAACATCGGCATCTAATTTCTTATTTTCGATGTAGTTGATGCCGTTGTAGGTCATGGTAAAGCGTTCAGCCTGGGTGTTGGTTTGCATGTCAAACACGTCCTTCGCCAAATCGCCGTGGCCGGTGTGGTTGATGTTCTGCATCTTTACCCCAAACGGAATGCTTAAATCTTGGTAGACCAGCTGGCCGTTGGTTACCTCCCAGCGGTCAATGCCCATCTTAAAATCAGTGGTGTCAGAAGATGCCGTTTGGGCAGAATCTGGGATAAAAATATCCCAGTTGGCCAACCCACTTTTCAGGATCAGTAGTTTTATGCGGGGTTCTTGCATTTGTACCGACTTTATTACCATTTCATCGCCGGTGATAACACTCATTAAATCTAAGCCTAGGGCAAAATCTGGCAGGTACGCCAACGTATCGCGTTGGAAGGAATCTTTGCCCACAATGGTCAGGTCTTTTACGCTGAGCGCCAAATCTGGGAACGTCCGGAAAAGCGAGAGACTGACGTTATCTGTGTCATAAAGCACTAGGGCGTTAATATTTTTAGCGATTTCTTTATCTAACCGTTCTTTGATTTTATCTTTGAAAAGAACGGGCACCAAGGCTACCAAAGCCACTAGTACCACTAGAAAAACCGCTAGGCCAATAAATATTTTTTTCATAATTAGGTCTGCTGTGCGTTCAACTTGTAAGTTTACTTAATAATAATGGTTTCAAGCGTGTCAACCATTCTGCAATATACGTGCCGTGCTGTTACACTCCATGCGGGCACAAAGCTAGGGCCATTCTTAGCTTGTTGCGGTTTCTTACTTCTTCCGTTTGCAGGCTGGGCGCAGGAAAACCCGCCGCTGCAAACGTATGCCCACCGCCTTTTCCTTAATCCAGCCTTTACCGGCTTGTTATCTGATTACAGCGTAACAACGGGATACCGGTCTCAATGGGCTGGTGTTGAAGGTGGCTACAACACCCAATGGCTAAGTGGCGAACTACGATTTAAAAAGAGCCGCAACGCTGTGGGTATTACCGTTCTGCATGACCAATCTGCGGGCGACGGGTACCAGCGCTTGCAGGCCGGAGCATCTTACGCTTACCACACCAAACTAACGAAAAATTTAGACTTAAGTGCTGGCGGACAATTGGGGTTTGGTTCTGCATCGGGTAGAACCCGGAATTTAATTTTTGAAGACCAGCTGGGTCCTGGCGGTAATCCGGAACGGCCCACCGCCGAAGTTTTTCCTGATAACCGTTCCTCTTACTTTACTTTGGCTGGCGGCTTTCTGCTTTTTACCAATCAGTTTTGGGCAGGTATTTCCAGCGGTCCTGTTAACCGTCCGCGCCTAGGTAATTACCCGGATAATTCTATTTCACCGCTATGGCAGGTACATACAGGTTATCGCTTTTATATTCGTAACTATTTCCTCCAAAATACCTTTCAAGAAACCAGCGTTATTCCTACGGCATCTTACACCCGGCAGGGTGGTTTCTCTAAGTGGGAGGGAGGGCTGCACCTGGTTTATACCCCCTTTACCATTGGGTTGGTTTATAGCCATTTACCTGCGTCAAAAAATATTACTAGCGCGCATACTATCAGCGGTTTAGCAGGCGTTACTTATAAAGGATTCAAACTTGGTTATGGATACCGGCAGCACGTGGTAGGCAATCCTGTTTTTGCGGGCGCTACCCATGAACTATCGGTGTCCTTTGAAAAGTTAAATTACCTGGGAATTTATAAACAACAGGGTTCCGATAAAAATTACAATAGAATTGCTTGTCCCGCATTTTAATTTTTTATATTATTGCGTGTTAAGAAGCATACTGATTAAAAGAATACTATTTTTACCTGGTTCACACCAAAATTTATGAGAGTGTCAAAACAATTATTATATGTACTGGTAGCGGGGGCGTTCGCTTTTAGCTCCTGTGGAAGGGATGCAAGACCTACTAGCCAAAGTCCTGGCAGCGTAAGTACCGCCACCGGGATTGAATATGGTGAAGAAGAAAACTCTTTTGACGTTGCCGATTACAGCGAAGTGCCAGAAGGACCAGGTTTGGTTTTTATTGAAGGGGGCAGAACTACCTTAGGTTCCGCCGAAGAGGATATTGCCTTGACCCGTGACAACATTGAGCGCACCGTTACCATTGCTTCTTTTTACATGGATGAGGCTGAAGTAGCCAACATTCACTGGTTAGAATACCTGCACTCCATGCGCGATTCTTCTGAGGCCATTTACAACGCAGCCTTGCCAGATACCACCGTTTGGGCGCGCGAGCTTTCTTTCAATGACCCGTACGTAAATTATTATTTGCGTTATCCGGGTTTCCGCTTTTACCCGGTGGTAGGCGTTAGCTGGAGACAAGCCCAGGATTTTTGTACGTGGCGGACCCAGATGGTAAACAAAACATTAGCCCTTGATTACGATGGGATTGATGATTTGCCAGAAGGCGCTACCCCTCCTATTGAGTCTGGAGCCATTTTGCCTAATTACCGCCTCCCTACGGAAGCTGAGTGGGAATATGCCGCCCAAGCATTGATCGGGACGCAGCTGAACGAAGAAGAAAACCAAACCAACAAACGTATTTACCCTTGGGATGGCCATCAATTGCGCAATCCGTACGGCAAAAACATGGGTCAGTTCTTGGCTAACTTTAAAAGAGGCCGCGGTGACTACGCCGGTATTGCTGGTTCTTTAAACGATGGCGCCATGATTACGGCGTACATCTACTCTTATCCGCCTAATGATTTCGGTTTGTATAACATGGCTGGCAACGTAAACGAGTGGGTACAAGATGTTTACCGTCCGCTTTCTTTCCAAGATGTAGAAGACTTAAACCCCGTGCGTAGAAACGGAGCGTTAGATGACTCTTCTATGTATGACGTAGACGGATTTGGATCTTTGATTACCAATACTGTACGGGTGTACAAAGGTGGTTCATGGAAAGATGTAGCCTACTGGTTATCACCGGGTACGCGCCGGTTCATGGAGCAAGATTCTTCTACCTCAACTATCGGGTTCCGTTGCGCCATGATTAACACGGGTTCCAACAAATAGAAAACGTTGTTTAGTACAAATAAAAAGGGCCGCTTATGCGGCCCTTTTTATTTGTACTTCCTTGTGTTTTAGGCCTGTTTTTTGAAAAACAGGCCTAAAACACAACCTTAAAGCGTGTAGGCGATGGCGGCAATGCTGACGGCCGAAGCGCCGTTTTCAAGCAGTAATTGCGCGCAAGCCTCCAGAGTGGCGCCGGTGGTAATAACATCGTCTACCAGCAACACGTGTTTGCCCTCCATGATAGACCGGTCTTGCAAGCAGTACAAATGCCGCATGGCTTCCCAGCGTTCTTGTCGGTTTTTCTTAGTTTGAGTTTGCGTGGTTCTATTTTTACCAATAGCTTTCTCAGTGATGGAAATATTTAAGGCAGACGCAATTTCAGTTGCAAAAGTGGTTACCTGGTTGTAGCCCCGCTGCCGAAGTTTGCTGTGGTGCAAGGGCACGGGGATCACTATGTCAATATCAGCAAAAGCTGGGATTTGTTTAAGTTGCGCGCCGTACCATCGGCCTAATAATTCGCCCACGTCTTCGCGGTTGCGGTATTTTAATTGATGGAGCAGCTGCTGCACCCGGCTCTTTTCTTGAAACGTAAGGTACGCCACCGCCAGACGCAACGGCACCCGGCCCCAAAACACCTGATGCAATGCGTTATCTTCCGGATGTAGATGGAAGTTGGTATAAGGCAGTTTTATGCGGCAATGGCTGCAAATTAATTCTTCGCCGGAGGCCAGTTCTCCGCCGCAGGCGCTGCATCCCTGCGGATAAAGCATATCCAAAACATCTTGGAAAAAGGTACGCACAACAACAGGATAACCAGGCATAGAACGCTAGCAGATTTTGGTGTAACTTTACCGTACGGCAGAAAATGCCTGGTTAATTTCCTGACAACAATGAGCCAAGTAAAAGAATTCAACGACTACCGCAGCCGCATGAACGAGAAGATTATGGCAGCGGATAATAAAGTAATCAAACGGTTTTTTAACCTAGATACCAACGCCTACGCCGATGGCGCGATAGATGTAAAAACCAAAGAAATGCTGGGCCTGGCCTGCTCTATGGTGCTGCGTTGCGATGATTGCATTAAATACCACTTGGGCAAATGTCTAGATTGCGGCCTAACAGATGAACAAATCTACGAGGTCTTCGCCATCGCAAATCTGATTGGCGGCTCCATCGTGATTCCGCATTTCCGGAGGGCCGTGGAGTATTGGGAAGAACTAAAAAATGAACAAACCGCTTCCATATCTTAAATAAAGAAGCGCTGTTTTAAGCCTGTTTTTAGAAAAACAGGCCTAAAACAGCATTTGCTGAAGGAGTGCTTATTTTAATTTATTCCTCATAGCATCTTTGATTCACCGAAATATTTTGCATGGAAAATGAGTTG
>JBBSSO010000132.1:0-5997 GCA_038241905.1 Cytophagales bacterium
AAGGTTAATTGCCTTATGTTTTTCAATTTGAACCTCAATGGTTAACTTCGCAACCTAGGCACAACAACCTTTGATAACTTCCTAAAAACACCATATGTCTGATTCTGCTGAACTGATTCTAGAAGGCAAATCGTACACGTTCCCCATTGTGACGGGCACTGAAAACGAGAAAGCCATCGATATTACTGCATTACGCGCTCAAACCGGCTATATTACCTTAGATTCTGGGTACAAAAACACGGGGGCCACTGAAAGCGCCATCACGTTTCTGGACGGCGAAGAAGGTATTTTGCGGTACCGGGGTTATCCTATTGAGCAACTAGCAGAGAAATCGAGCTTTATTGAGGTGGCCTATTTGCTCATTTATGGCAAACTGCCCACGGTAGAGGAGTTAGATGGGTTCAGCAACCAGATAAAAATCCACACACTGGTGAACGAAGACATGCGCAAGATTTTGGACGGTTTTCCGTACTCGGCGCACCCCATGGGCATTCTTTCTGCGCTGGTAAGCTCTCTCACTGCTTTTTACCCAGAGTCGCTTAACCCCAACCAAAGCAAAGAGGAGCTAGATTTGTCTATTATCCGGTTAATGGCAAAACTTTCTACCATCGCGGCTTGGTCTTACAAAAATTCAGTAGGCCACCCGGTTAATTACCCCAAAAACAAGCTGGATTATTGCTCCAACTTCCTCCACATGATGTTTGCGTACCCCACTGAAGCGTACGAAACCAACCCAATTGTGGTAGATGCCCTAAACAAACTGTTAATCCTGCACGCTGATCATGAGCAAAATTGCTCTACCTCTACCGTCCGTTTAGTAGGTTCAGCAAACGCATCGCTTTACTCCTCAGTTTCAGCGGGCATCAGCGCCTTGTGGGGACCGCTGCACGGTGGCGCCAACCAAGCGGTAATTGAAATGTTGGAGAAAATCAAAGCCGATGGCGGAGATTCTCAGAAATACATTGAGAAAGCCAAAGATAAAAACGATTCCTTCCGCCTCATGGGCTTTGGGCACCGCGTGTACAAGAACTTTGACCCGCGCGCTACCATTATCAAGAAAACTGCCGATGAGGTTTTGGTTGCCCTGGGCATCAAAGATCCCATATTAAAAATCGCGAAAGAGCTGGAAGAAGCCGCCCTGACTGATCCTTACTTTATAGAGCGCAAATTGTACCCCAACGTAGATTTCTATTCCGGCATTATTTACCGCGCCATCGGCATCCCGACAGAAATGTTTACCGTCATGTTTGCGTTGGGTCGCTTGCCCGGTTGGATTGCCCAATGGAAAGAAATGCGCGAAGCCAAGGAGCCCATCGGTCGTCCGCGCCAAGTGTACACCGGTTCAACTGAACGCAATTATATCCCGATGAACGAGCGCTAATTCTACCGTTTTTTACATGCAAAAAGGTCTGGCTATTTAATAGCCAGACCTTTCTTTTTTTAGCTTGATGGGCCGTTGAAACTTCCTGTTTTAGGCCTGTTTTTCAAAAAACAGGCCTAAGAGCATGTTTAAATTTGTCTTTTGCGCTACAAACAGGCATCAAAAGAACCTGACTTAGCCTTTTTCTCTCATCATAGCGCTGCTATGTTGCTCAAAAAACGCTTCGTCAGAACCTTCCGCTTCCTGTTTTCGCCGGCAAAATCAAAACTTAAACAAGCTCTAAAACAGGAATTACTTACAAGCTTACAATACTCTGAGTTCAATGCGGCGGTTTAATTGCCGATTTTCTTCGGTTGTATTGGCCACTGCGGGTTGTGAATCTCCGTAGCCTTGTGCTTTAAAAACGGTGCGCGCAATGCCTTTGGAGACCAAGTAAGAAACTACCGCATTGGCCCTTTCTTGAGATAGTTTTAAGTTTGCCGACGATGAACCCACGTTATCGGTGTGGCCCGCTATTTCTACTTTTAGGCTGGGGTTGGCTTTAAAAAATTGCTGCAGTTTGTCTAATTCTGTTCTAGATTCTGGCCGCAGCACTGCTTTTCCGGTATCAAAAAATAGATTGCTTAAAACGGCCTTTGATCCTTTGGCCAGCGGTTGCAAATAAAAATCTAGCGCAAGCGGTTTGGCCTTGGCGGCCGATGAAATGTAGCGGCTTTCCAACACGTGGCCGGGAGCACTCACGTACAAAGCATAGCGTTGGGCCTGGTTTACCACAATAGTATATTCGCCGGAGGCTGCATCTGAACTTACTTGCTGGCTCAACAAACTCACCGAATCTAAATCATAGACCTGCACTTGGGCTTGCAAAGGCTCCTTGGTTTTAGAACTGTAGACATTGCCCTGAGCGAAGCTACTGGTGGTTTTTCCTTTCCAGACATCCGGCACGGTAAATTGTACCAGCGCAACTTCTACTTTGCTGCCCGGAGGCTGTTGGCTAGAATAATACCCCAATACGTTATCCGGTGATATAAAAATAGAGCTTTCGTCGCGGTGAGTATTTAAGGGATAGCCCATGTTTTTAGGTGTTCCCCAAGTTTTGCCTTCCCTAGATGCCATGAACAAATCCAAGCCGCCCATGCCGTCTAAACCATCGGTAGCGAAATAAAACGTGTTGCCGCTAGCATGCAGAAAAGGAGAATTTTCGCGTCCGGCGGTGTTAATGGTTTTCCCCAAGTTTTCTGGAATACTCCACGTATTGTTGATTTGGTAACGCGTTACGTACAAGTCTTCCATGCCCAAACCGCCTTTGCGGTTAGAAGCAAAGTAAAGGGTTCGGCCATCGGCCGATAGACTCGGTTGGGAATCCCAGGCAGCCGAGTTTACGTTTTTGCCCATGTTGCGGGGCTTGCTCCACGTACCGCCCGCCTTAAAGCTAATATATAAATCGCAGCCGCCGTATGAGTCGGGCAGGTTACACGCCGTAAAGACAATAACCCGTCCGTCACCCGATAAAGATGCGGCACCCTCGTTCAGCGGCGTATTAATATTCCCTGACACCGATACCGGTGCCTGCCAAACGCCGTCTTTTTGAGTGGCCAGGTACAAATCTTCATCGTCTAAAGGTCCGCTCCCGCGGCGAGCCGTAAATAATAGAGAACGTTGGTCTGCGGTAAGAACTGGAGAATACTGGAGAGCAAACTGGTTAATTCCTGCTTCCATGGGCACAGGATTAAACAAAACCGGATTAGCTATGGCTTGATGAATAAACTCTAGGTTGTTCAATTGCTGCAGTGCGTGCCTAGAATAGCGGCTATTTTTGCCGGCTAACCTAAGGTACATTTGGTAATACGGAAGCGCCTGCTGGTACTGTCCTCGCTCAAAATTTAGATCCGCGAAGGTCATGTAATCGGCTAGGTACGTGGTTCCTTCCTTCACTTTAGGCAAACCCAGGGCGTAATACAGGTAGGTTTGTTCGGGCTGCTGCAAAATCCGGAATAGGGAAGCTGCCTGCACATAAGGCGCGCCGTAAGAACTGTCTCGGGCAATGGCTTCCTGAAAATGAGCAATGGCTTTCTGAAAATTGCGGGCTTGGGTTTGTTTTATTCCTTCTTGGTACGCTTTTTCGGACCGTTTATCATACGTACCAAAAAAAATCTTTTGCGCCGATACCGGTGCCAGCCCCGCCAAAAACAGGGAGAAAGCCAAAATCAGGCGCTGAAGTAGGTACATGTTTTTAAGGAATATCCAGAAACTTATGAGTTTGCAAAGAGATGCGCCACCGCGGATTTTGCTTTACGTACTCCACAATCAGCGGCATCATCTGGTCGGCTTTGCTCCATTCTGGTTGCAAAAACAGCTTGGTGAGAGAAGATACTTGGGCGGCATGTTCCTCGGCCCAGGCAAAATCACTTTTATTGAAGATAATAACCTTCAACTCGCCTACGTGAGGCAAAACGCTGGGGTGCGGCCCCTTAAATTTTTTAGGCGAAAGGCAAATCCAGTCCCACAGACCGCTCAAGGGATAAGCGCCAGAAGTTTCTATATAGGTTTCAATACCGCGTTTGTGGAGTTCAGAAGTGAGGTATTGCAAGTTGTAAATCAAAGGTTCTCCGCCCGTTACAACCACAGCTTTCCCCGGGTATTGCTCGGCCTGTTGCACAATCCAGTCGGTGTCGGTGAGCGGGTGCAGGTTAGCATCCCAAGATTCTTTTACATCGCACCAATGGCAGCCTATATCACAGCCGCCCAACCGGATAAAATACGCAGCCTTGCCTGTGTGGTATCCCTCGCCCTGTATGGTGTAAAAATGTTCCATCAAGGGCAATTTGGTTCCGTCTAAAGGTACTGTGCGTACCGAAGCGGTTTTTACCTCCATTATATCATCTACCATCAGAATATATTTTTGTTTTGGCCCTGAATATCAAAAAACAGGCCGAAAACGGGTTTAATGCACTTAAAAAGAACCGCCACGCGGTGAATTAGTTTTTTAAAACCCCAACTACCTAGTTAACGACTTCTTTTAATGCTATATTTTACCCAACAGGCAAAGGTACGGATTAGAAAGGCAACTTGCATTTTTAGGTTTTTTTTGACGCATGCTATCGGCTCTAATAAAATATTCATACCTTTCTTGCACAATCATTAAAATATTTTTAGATATTGCCGCCGTATATGAAACAAAATAGCAACATAACGCCCGTTCACCTGATTTCTTTGCAAGAACTAACGGGTACGTCTGCTATATTTTATACGATAGAGCCAAGCAACGCAATTTTTATTATCCCTCCGGGGATTAGTTTGCACATATCGTCCACTCATAATTGCCCTTCGGGCAGTGTTTCCCTTTCGTAGGGTCTTATTTCATTTTTACGTTTAAAACACCCGTTTCATGTTGGTCTTAAAATTTGGAGGGACCTCTGTTGCCCACGCAGACGCCATCCGGCAGCTAATCTCTATCATTCAGGGAAAAAATCCGCTAGAATCTAAAATTGTGGTGGTATCGGCCATGTCTAAAGTCACGGACTTGCTCATTAACCTTTACACAAAAGCCTCTATACGTGATGACAGCTACCTAGAACTATTGGAGCAGCTGGAGGAAAAGCACATGGACGCCATTGAACAATTGGTGCCAATGGGCCATCAAATTGAAATTAAAGGCCGGATTAAAATGATTTTCCGGGAATTGGAAGACGTTTGCCGCGGCATTTACCTGCTTTTTGAACTGAGTGACGCCACCAAAGCCCGCGTTATGGCGTACGGAGAGCGACTTTCTTCAGCGCTCGTTTCTGAGGCGTTTTCGCACCACGGCCTGCCCAATGCGCTTTTAGACAGCCGCGACTTTATTATTACCGATAATAATTACCTGAACGCCAAAGTGCTTTTGGAGCCCACGTATCGGGCTATTCAAACCCAATTGCCTTCTGATAAACTGATGGTGGCGCCGGGTTTTATTTCTCGTTCAGCCGATGGTAAAGCCACGGTTTTAGGACGAGGCGGCTCAGATTTTACGGCCTCTTTGTACGCCGCTGCTCTAAAAGCTGATCAGCTAGAAATCTGGTCTGACGTTGACGGCATGTACACCACCGATCCGCGCAAAGCCAGCGCCGCTTTCTCCATTGAAGAACTGAGTTATGAAGAAGCCATGGAACTGGCCTATTTTGGCGCAAAGGTTTTGTACCCACCCACCATTGCGCCTTTAGTTGCCGCTAAAATTCCGTTGGTTCTCAAAAACTCTTACAACCCTAGCCACAAAGGCACACTTATTTCTGCTACTCCGGCGCCTAGCCCGCAAGTAGTGAAAGGCATTTCGTGCATTGACCACATTGCCATGCTCACGCTAAGCGGCAGCGGCATGGTAGGAGTGCCCGGCGTAGCCATGCGGATGTTTAAGGCCGTCGCTATCGAAAACATTAACATTTATTTCATCACCCAGTCTTCTTCTGAGCAAAGCATTACCATCGCTTTTGCCGAAGTTGACGGTGATAAAGCCGTTCAAACCCTCACCCACGAATTTGCCGAGGATATTCTACAAGGCTTGCTGAACCCTGTTTGCTTGGAAACGCCTTTAAGTATTGTTGCCATTGTGGGCAACGGCATGATTCGGCAGCCGGGTATTG
>JBBSSO010000133.1:0-5989 GCA_038241905.1 Cytophagales bacterium
ACCAAGATAAAAAATTATGGTTCAGCTTGGTAAATCCAGAGGACCGAGATTTATTTCAGCGAGCAATGTCTGAGGTTATCACTTCTGGCGAGCCATTGCTAGTAGAATACCGGATCAAAGATCGTGACGGGAATGAGAAATGGCTGGTCTCTCGGGGTGGCGTTACGCTGGGGCCAGACGGAAACATGACCCGCATTGACGGCAGTGTGCATGACATTACGGAGCAAAAATATACCGAAGAACGCCTTCAGTTTTCTGACTTTTCTATCGCAAAATCTTCTGAGTCGTTTTTTTGGACGAATCATGAAGGTAAAATAATACGGGTAAACCAAGCAGCCACCAATTTGCTAGGCTTTTCTGCGCTAGAATTTGTACAGCTAAACATAGCGCAGTTAGATTACAGCCTAGACCAAGATGCGTGGCAAGAACTTTGGCAAGAATGTAAAACCGGACATAGTATATCCAGAATAGCGAAATTCAAGGCTAAAAACGGAGCTTATTATCCGGTAGAAGTATTTTACAATTACTTCACTTTCAACAATAAGTGCTACAGCTTTATCTCTGTACGGGAAATTTCGGAGCGCATGCACGCCGAGGCAGACAAAGCTAAACTGACAGAAGAGACCATCCGGCAGAACGAGCACTTACGGCAGTTTGCCTATATTGTGTCCCATAACCTCCGGGCGCCAGTAGCCAATATTCTGGGCTTGGTGAACATGTACAATAAGAATGATTCCGCTGATCCGCTCAACTTACAATTAGTTCAAAAACTAGAGATTACCAGTCGAAGGCTAGACGCAACTATTAAAGATATTAATGAGATTCTGACTATCAGGACCAACACGACGCAGAATTTGGAGCCGCTGGCTTTAGGCGAGGTCTGTTTAGAAGTGTTAGAAGGTCTGGCGCCAGAACTGGAGCAAAACCAAGTGTGCGTTTACCGTGATTTCACCTGCCCAGAATACATTTTGGGTATTAAAGGCTACGTGCACAGTATTCTTTTTAACTTGATTTCCAACGCAATAAAGTACCGGCACCCAGACCGGAATTTGGAAATACATATAAAAGCGCTATTTTCAGACGGTCAATTGGTGGTAACGCTAAAAGACAACGGTTTGGGTATAAATCTAGACAAGCAGCGACACAAGGTTTTTGGTCTTTATCGGCGGTTCCATCCGCACATAGAAGGCAAAGGCATTGGGTTGCACATTAGCAAAACCCAGATGGAAAGCATGGGTGGCAAAATTGAGATAGAAAGCACGGAAGGGAAGGGGACAACGTTCAAATTATTTTTTCATGTACCGCAGAAAGAAAAATGACACAATTTCAAAATGTTTTTCTGATTGATGACGATGAGATTCATAACTTTCTGTGCGAAAGTATTATCCGGAACGAACAGTTTTCTGAATCCGTCTCTAGCTTTCTGTGGGCCGAAGAAGCCTTAGAAATTCTTGTTGCGGCTACTGTAACTGAGGGTGGCAGCTTTCCAGACATTATTTTTCTAGATATTAACATGCCCGGCATGGATGGTTGGGAATTTATAGAGGAGTATAAAAAATTGCCAGAAGAATTTACCAAGAAATGCCTGCTTTTTGTACTTTCTTCGGCGGTAGATAAAAATGATATTACACACGCCCGCAACCTCTCTGAGGTCCGCGATTTTTTCTCAAAGCCCCTCACCACAGACATTCTGCAACTTATAAAAGAGCAGTACACGTAACTCACTTGAGTTTTAGGCCTGTTTTTTGAAAATTGTGAGAAAACTGAAAAGATAAAATTCCTGTAAAGCAAAGGGAAGATTTCCAAATTACGGCTTAAGAGCCAGTAACTGAGCGCTGTTTTAGGCCTGTTTTTGCAAAAACAGGCCTAAAACAGCGCTCAGTTACTTTACGGGGATTAGAAAATTTTCTTAATACCATCGGTTAAATCATCTAAACCACTTTTAATTTCTTGCCAAGTGGTGTCGGTGGCAGAGGACGTGTCCGTAAGTTTTCCGGCTATAAGCGCGTGTTTGGCTTGTAGGGCGGCAATGTGTTCTTGGTACGTGTTGTTGGCGTCTGATGTAGTAGCGTTAGAACGGGCTTGCAGTACTTTTATCTTGGCCTCCAGCTCCTTTAAGCTTTGCGTAATTTCGGTTTCGGTGAGGTGGTGAGGCGCGCGCATATTTTCTGGTTTTTGGTTATACGTGTTCATAAAAGCAGGGGCAAGAGGTTTGTTCTATAGTTACGTACTTTGGCCCCTTTAAAATGGTTTTATGTAAGAGACAAGAAATTTAAATTTTATGAGTTAAAAGCATTTAAAAGACTCGTTTATATATAATATTGCAGCGCAAATGCCAACGCTACAGAAACCCTGCGTTGCCGGTCTCGCCTACGGATAATGAACCTAAAGAAAGAAATATTCACCACCGGGTATTGGCAAGACCATGTCAGTCAAATGCAGAAGACCATTGCGTGGCTAGACGCTTTTTTGCTATACCTGAACGGCTTAGGGGTTTTGGTTATTCTTTATGAGATTGGGTTTACGGAGCCTTTTCAAGTTAACCCCATCCTTCATACGTTCTACAACATTCTATTTGCCACTGTTTTCCTGATGCTGGCTTTCAGGACGGTTTTACTAGTCTTAAGCAAATACAGGAAGCCTTCGCTCTTTTTTGAGGGCATCCTGCTGGCGTTTATGCTTGTGGCCGTAGTAGCACGGTTTGTCTTGCGCAATCAATTAACTAGTGCGGGCACCCTGCTTAATTTTTTTGAAAGTGAGCAATTCATTTACGGCATCATTATCTACGTTTTTATTGTTGAGGTTTCTAAAAAGACGCTTCTCTTCTATAGGTCTACGTACCATCCCGCGCAATTATTTGTATTAAGTTTTATGTTCCTGATTTTATTAGGAACGGGTTTGTTGTTGCTGCCGCAGTCTACGTACCACGGTATTAGTTTTATTGATGCGCTGTTTACCTCTACTAGCGCGGTCTGCGTTACAGGGCTAATTACGGTTGATACAGCCACTGTTTTTACGCCCACTGGCAAAGTGATTATTCTGCTTCTTATTCAAATTGGCGCTTTGGGTATTATGACGTTTGCTAGTTTCTTCGGGATATTTTTTCAGGGAAGTTCCTTGAAAAGCGCCTTGTTTATGAAAGACTGGCTAAACGAAGATAACCTGAGCCAAATAACCAGAACCTTGTTTAAAATTGTTGGTCTTTCTTTGGGAATAGAGTTGCTGGGTGCCGCTTTAATTTACTTGTCTTTGCAAACCCCCGCGTCTGCGTCCATCCCAGATCAGATAAGCTTTTCAATTTTTCATTCAATTTCTGCTTTCTGCAATGCCGGTTTTTCTACCCTTAGCTTGGGTTTGTATGACCCTTCGTTGCGCTTTAATTATTCTCTGCAAGTAATTATAGCGTTCCTAATTATTTTGGGTGGGTTAGGGTTCCCTATTATGTTTGCCTTGTATCGTTCTTTGGAGAAAACGGTTTTACGCACCGCCCGAGGTGTTTTTCACCAAAGAGAGGTCAGGTACCCGTCGCGGTTATTAAGTGTAAACACTAAATTAGTGCTGGTAACTACCTTAATCTTGCTGGTTGGCGGTTCAGTAGTATATTTTTTGCTGGAGTATAACAACACGTTGGCAGAACATTCGCTGCTAGGTAAAATAGCCGGTTCTTTCTTTGGAGCAGTAACGCCGCGTACGGCCGGCTTTAATACCGTAGACTTAGCGGCTCTTACGGCGCCCACCGTTTTGCTCTATTTACTTTTGATGTGGATTGGAGCCTCGCCAGCCTCGGTAGGAGGCGGTATCAAAACAACTTCTTTTGCGATTGCTGTTCTCAATATTATTAGCTTGGCGAAGGGCAAAAACCGGTTAGAAATTTACAAGCGAGAAATTGAAGCAGAAACTGTCAATAAAGCATTTGCCATGATTGTTCTGTCTTTGGTAGTTATTGGGTTGTCTATTTTCTTCGTTACGCTCTTTAACCCAGAACTGGACTTAGCCGCCGTGGCTTTTGAAAGTTTCTCGGGCTTTTCTACCGTAGGTCTTTCAGTAGGCATTACCAGTTCTTTGAGCAACCCTAGTAAAGTTGTCATTGTTTTAACCATGTTTCTAGGCAGAGTAGGAACGCTAACGTTAATGGTTGGCTTGCTGCGGAAAGTAAATACCTTGCGGTACCGTTACCCCAAAGAATCCATTATTATTACTTAACAAAGCAGAATTTATGCGATATATAGTTATTGGACTTGGGTATTTTGGTTCATCACTTTCCATTAAGTTAACCGAAATGGGCCATGAGGTCATTGGCGTTGACCTAAACATGCACAAAGTAGAGCAATTCAAAAATTTAGTCACCCACACGGTTTGCCTAGATGCCAGCGATTATCAGTCGCTTTCTACGTTGCCTATTAGTGAGACGGATATTGTTATTATTGGCATTGGAGAAGATTTTGGCGCTTCCGTTATGGCGACGGCTATTTTTAAGCAATTGAATGCCAAGCGAATTATGAGTCGCGCAATTTCGCCGCTTCATCAAACAGTTTTGGAAGCCATTGGCGTACAAGAAATTATTAGACCAGAGCAAGAAAGTGCTGAGCGCTTAGCCAAGAAATTGGAGATGCGTGGCGTTATTGATTCTTTTGATCTGGCAGAAGATTACAACATCATTGAAGCCACCGTACCCAAGCGGTACATTGGCAAAACCATCGCCGAATCTGATTTTAGAGCGAAGTACCAAGTAAACGTACTTACTATTCTGCGTAAAGTAGAGAGCAAGAATATATTTGGTAACAAGCATTACAAGACTTCAGTTATTGGCGTAGTAAGCGGCGACACCGTTTTTGATCCCGAAGATATTTTAGTGGTTTTTGGTAAGATTCAAGACATTGACCGGCTGTTGCACGAGAAATAATGTACCATCAAAAGAAAGAGTTGACCCTTTTTTTCTATAGAAATTTTAATCAAAATAAGGCCCACGGAAAAGGCCAGTTCATCCCGGGTGCTATCAGGAGGAACTGGCCAAATGTTAATCGGAATTAAAAGAACCTAATCCCGTTTAGAATCGCGCTTGTCTTTCTTTTCAAGTCGCTTTTCTTTTAATGTTTTGGTGGGTTCTTTCTTCCCTTTTTCTGTGGATGGAGATTTACCTTTTGCCATGGCTTTTCAAATGTTAGAGGATGAACGCTTAAATTTTTTTAGCTAACGATTGGTTGATTTACTAGACCGCCTTCTGACGGATTAATGACTTGTTTTAGTGATGTATTACTTCTAATACTTTTTCTTTGGTTAGGGGCTTTCTAAGATAAGCTGACACGCCGTACATGGCAGCCTGCTCTTGGTAAGCCCGGTTTCCATAATAGCTTAGCAGAATAATCTTAGGCTTTTGATGAAAGGCAAGCGGGAAATTATCCAACTTATCTAAAAAACCAAATCCGTCTACGTTCGGCATCATTATGTCTAGAATAATATAGGCCGGAAATTGAGCGGTACCCAGCTGGCGTAATAACACATCTAAGGCTTCCTGCGCGCTAGACACGGCCGTCACCTTATCAGCCAAGCCCATGGAGGATAGCAAGTCCTGCACCAAAAATAGACTTGATTTGTCATCGTCAATCACCAGAATATTGCCGGTAGATGATGGAATATCCCTTAAATTTCTTTCGAGGTGCATGCTAACCAGGGGTTTTACCAAATATAAGGAATATTTTTGAATGAAGGAGGCAAACAAGCTTTTGCTAAAAAGACCATCGTCTTAGAAACAAAAACTACTTTTTATAAGGAGCAAACCTGATGGATAGTATTAAAGTATTTAGAAAATTAAAACGTAGCTAGATAGCTATATTCTTTTATTATATTAGTGCTTGTTTAAGTTTTGATTTTGCCGGCGAAAACAGGAAGCGAAAGGTTCTGACGATGCGTTTCCCCGAAAGCATTCGGGGTGTGCCATTACCGCAACATAGCAGCGCTATGGTGAGAGAAAAAGGCGAAGACAGGTTCT
>JBBSSO010000134.1:0-5979 GCA_038241905.1 Cytophagales bacterium
AGGCGATTGCCAAAACTTCTTTCACTTTCTGAGCAGCATCTTTCAAGAGAACGGCAGAGAAAACTTTCAAGCCAGATTCTTCAATGATGCGGGCGCCTTCTTCGGCATTGGTTCCTTGCAAACGCACAATGATAGGCACCTTAATGTCGCCGATGTTTTTGTAAGCTTCCACTACGCCGTTGGCTACGCGGTCGCACCGCACAATACCTCCGAAGATGTTGATTAAGATGGCCTTCACGTTAGGGTCTTTTAAAATCAACCGGAAACCAGCTTCCACAGTCTGCGCGTTGGCCCCACCACCAACGTCCAAGAAGTTAGCGGGTTCTCCGCCAGACAGCTTAATAATATCCATGGTGGCCATGGCCAAGCCGGCTCCGTTTACCATACAGCCCACGTTACCGTCAAGCTTTACATAATTCAAGTTGCTTTTGCTGGCTTCAACTTCCAGCGGATCTTCTTCTAGAACATCACGCATATCAGCCAAATCTTTATGACGGAACAGCGCGTTGTCATCTATGTCTACTTTACCGTCAACGGCTAGTATTTTATTGTCAGATGTTTTTAAAACCGGGTTAATCTCAAACATAGACGCATCCGTGTCTACATAAGCCTTGTACAGGTTGGTCACAAACTTAACCATCTCTTTGAAAGCCTGGCCTTCTAAGCCAAACGCGAACGCTACTTTACGGGCCTGGAAACCTTGTAGGCCAACAGAAGGGTCAATCCATTCCTTAAAGATTTTATCTGGAGTGTTCTCCGCTACTTCTTCAATGTCCATGCCGCCCTCCGTAGAGGCCATAATCACGTTCATCGCCTTGGCGCGGTCCAGCAAAATAGACAGATAATATTCCTTTGGTTCGTTGTCGCCGGGGTAGTAAACGTCTTGGGCTACCAAAACTTTGTTTACTTTTTTGCCTTCGGGTCCGGTTTGGTGCGTAATGAGTTGCATGCCTAAAATCTGGCCGGCAATTTCTTTCACTTGCTCCAGGTTTTTGGCCAGTTTAACGCCGCCGCCTTTACCCCGACCACCCGCATGAATTTGGGCTTTAATTACGTGCCAGCTGGTGCCGGTTTCTTCGGTTAAACGCTTGGCTGCGGCAACCGCTTCTTCGGGGGTCTCCGCCACGATGCCTTCCTGAATGCGAACGCCGTAGCGTTTCAGAATGTCTTTCGCCTGGTACTCGTGTATATTCATGAGGTAGGTTTTTGATTTAGGTGCACGAAAGTAAGGCTTTTGAGGGTCTTTTCAAAATGTTTGGCCATTCTTCCCGCTTTTTGAAAACCCTTCTGCTGGCACTCTTTCCAAAGCAAAATTTAAGGGTTCGTTTTTATGTTCTGGCGCCAAAGAAACCACATCTTACTGCGGATGTTTTGTCAAGGATTTCTGATGAAAATGGATTAATCTTCCTGTTTGATATTATCCATTCCACGCTAATAAAAGCGATTTCCTTTGGGGATGGTTATGAACTAGGTTTTTAAGGTGCAAACTTGCAAATGCCGTGCATTCCCGTTTGTTTTGTAGTACATGAAGGAAGAAAAACCAGTTTTGTTAGAGGGCCGCGGTCTTGTTAAATCTTACGGCAAGTTGCAGGTTCTAAAAGGGATTGATATTTCCATCGGCGAAGCCGAAGTGGTTTCCATTGTGGGCGCTTCCGGGGCTGGTAAAAGTACCTTGCTGCATTTGCTGGGCACACTAGACGTGCCCGATAGCGGCGAGGTTTTGGTGCATGGGCAGCGTATTTCCGGCATGAGCAACAAGGAAATGGCGCGTTTCCGGAACCGCAACATTGGCTTTATCTTCCAGTTTCATAACCTGCTGCCCGAATTTTCTGCCTTAGAAAACGTTTGCCTGCCAGGATTTCTGGCCAAAAGGCCGGAGAAAGAAGTAAAAGAGCGCGCAACCGAACTGCTAGAAATGCTGAGTCTAGGCGAACGCCTGCACCACAAACCTTCTGAAATGAGTGGCGGCGAGCAACAGCGTACGGCCGTGGCCCGCGCTCTTATCAATTCGCCTAAACTTATTTTTGCCGATGAACCATCGGGCAACCTTGATTCCAAGAATGCCGACGAGCTGCACCAAATATTCTTTAAACTACGTCAAGACTTAGGGCAAACGTTTGTGCTGGTCACCCACAACCCCGTTTTAGCCGATATGGCGGACCGCAAACTAACCATGAAAGATGGCTTCTTGCTGCGGCCAGAGGAAGTTTTGTAAACCTTTGTTTTAGGCCTCGTTTTCCCAAAACTCCTCCAAAACAGAAAGCATAAACGCCAACTTTCAATTTGTAACGATTCTTTGAATTTCAAGTCAAAAAGTTTTGCTAAAGAAAATTTAGCAAAGTGACGTAATAAGCTGATAGTCAGGGAGAATAAATGCTTAATTTTTTTGTGTTTTTGGCACTTTTCTGGTTTGCGTTCTGTTATTAACCTGAACTGAAACTTGAAAAGATGCAAACGAAAGCGAATCAAATAAACCAACAAGAAAAAGCAGTTAAGAAGCCTAAAGTTGAGAGCTATGACATTTCTCGCTCTGACGAGACCTTGCACTTGGCTATTGATTTAGCTAAGTTTATCAAAGAAAATCGTCTTTATCAGAATATCCAGGGCAAAGAATACGTGAACGTAGAAGGCTGGCAGTACGCCGGTTCTAGGTTAGGTATTTTGCCCATAGTGGATGACGTTACCAGCATGAGTGACAGTACGGAGATAAAGTACATGGCCAAAGTAAGCCTGATGAACCTGCGCACCGATAAGGTAGTAGGAGCGGGGTTTGCCATTTGCTCCAACAAAGAGCAAGGGCGTAAATATTACCAAGAATATGCCATCGCCAGCATGGCCCAAACCAGAGCAATCGGGAAAGCGTACCGGAATATTTTAGCTTGGATTATTAGAGCCGCCGGATACGAGCCAACCCCCGCTGAGGAAATGGATTACCAAGGCAATACAGCCGACGTGAAAAATGGGTCGGTACAAAAAATTACTGCTTCTGCTCCTAAACCTATGAAAGCCGTTCCGGCTGATGCCGTAGTAGAACCAGCTGTTGCTCAACAAACTGCGCCCACAGAAGAAGCGCCAGTGAAATACGCCACGGCTCGCCAGAAGGAAGAAATCATTCGGTTGCTGAATAACCCAGTCGTGACGCGGCAAGAGAAAACCAAAATGCTGTTGAATATCAACAAGCTGGACGAGGAAAGAGCCAAGCAATCGGTTTTGAAACTTAAAAAAGTTATTGAAGACCGGGAGCATGAGCAGTCAGTTGCCGCTTAATAAACTTATATGCTAAAACAAGAAACCCAGCCAGAGGCTGGGTTTCTTGTTTTAGGCCTGTTTTTCGAAAAACAGGCCTAAAACAGCTTTTCTTAGCTAACCCATTTTTTTATGTATGCACTAACTAGAAATGCTTGAACCGATGGAGCTGCTTCAGCTTGCTGCTTTTCTAAAATTTTCTCAGTTGCAGCGCGCGGTTGACGGATGGCTTCTTGCATATCGGCTTCCTCAATCTGGTGGTTTACTATTTTGGCGGCGTTTATCAGGGCTTTAAAAATGCGCCGTTGCACGCATTTTTGGGGCAAATATTCGGGGTGCCATTGTACGCCCAGTGCAAAATCTAGTTGGGTGTTTTCTATGGCTTGCACTACCTGGTTTTTCTCCCAAGCCACCACCTGTATATTCTGACCGGGGTTTTGGACGGCTTGGTGGTGAATGGCGTTCACTTTTAAGTTAGCCACGCCCAGAATGCCAAACAGTTTGCTATCTGCTTTTATTTTCACTCGCTTTACCGGAAAAAGGCTAGACGGATTGGGTTCTTCTTGGTAAAAAGTGCTGATGTCTTGGTGTAAAGTTCCGCCAAAATATACGTTCAAAAGCTGTGAACCGCGGCAAATGCCCAACACAGGCAAATTCTTCTTTACAGCTTGATGAATAAGTTGGAATTCCAGATGGTCGCGTTCCTGGTCCAAAGCCCAGCCCTTGGGGGCCCGGCTAAATGCCTTCCGAAATAGAAAAAGAGCCGGATAATAAAGCCACCGCGTAAACCGCTTGATGCGTTTGAATAAACTTTTTTGGGGGTGGTTTATAGTTCTTAGAAGGTATTCTTGCAAAACGTCTTCCTGCTGATATGCTCTGGGGTCTACATCGGCCCCGCCGCCTATAACCAAAGCTTGCAGGCCATCGGCGGTGCGGGGGTTGGCAGGCGTAATGCGCACCGGTTTTCCGCCGGCCAGCCGCACGCCCAATGCGGTAAATAACCAAGCGGCTTCCCCGCCTTTGTCAGGTCCTGAAATGCCTACGGTGGGTCTGGTTCTGTTTATGCTATTTTTTCTTCTCCAAAAAGCCAAAGTTGTGTTTTTTTAGTCCATTTCTGCTCAAAGCCCAGCAGCGTATCTTCCTTTACCAGTAAATAATCTTGGCACATGCTGCGCAACAGTTCTGGATTATTCGCTACTTCTTCAACAATCACCCAATTATTCCATTCCTGCGCCAAGGTCCAGTTTGGAGATGAAATGCAACTGTTTGGCAAGCGGTAATGAAACGTGTTGCGGGCTTTTACGGTGCCCAAATTAGAGAGGCTGTTCACTTTTTCTTCGTTCAAAAAAGCAAACAAAGGATAAAGATCTAGCGGCCGGTTGCGGTCTGGGTTGTGGGTATGGTAGTCGTCAATTAGCTGATCTAAGCTGGGCTGGTACTCTTGTTCCAATACTTTTAAGACGTACGCGGCCGGAAAAGGGTTAATAAAAGAGGTCATGCGCCGCGCGAAATCAGTTTGTCCTTCCTCTAAAAGCCAAGGATATAAAACCAAAAAAGCACGCAAGTACCGCAGAACGGTAGCTGTTTCAGAGTCTGGAAGCTCCGTGTTGATGTGCGTACCGAAGGCGTTGGTCAGGAAAGCCTCGGTGCCTTCGGCGCCGTGTTCGTGCAAGGCTTGGCGCAGCGGTTCCAGTTTTTCTAATTGGGTGCAGGGAATGGGCGGGGCGCTGATTTCATACGGAATCACGGTTTGGATAACGCTTTCCAACGCCGATTCTACTTTATCTTCCAGCGTGCTGCTGCCCAGTTTTACCTGGGCCGGGTCTAAGTTGAAAGTATCAAAAAGAGCTTTGTACTTTTTCTCAGTCAATAGTTTTAGGTCTATTTCTACGGAGAAATCGCCTAGGCTGGTGCCCACTACTTTCTGTGAGAAGCGGTGTGCTTTTTCAATGGTTCCGCCGTACAGCTTTTGCACCAGCAGCACGCAATCTGCCACTTTGAGCTGAGCGAATTCTAACTCGAAACCCACTTTTCGTACATTTCCTTCAGCATTAAGAACGACCGGCAATTGCTTAAATGGCATTGGCTAATGTTTGAATATAGTGAAACTACCTCTCAAAACGATAATATACCAAAGGCGTTGCGTTGCGGCGGCGGTTTGTTTCTGAGGATTTGCAAATGCTACATCGCGATAGCAATTAAGAGAAGCTGAGAAGATCTGTTTTAGGCATGTTTTTAGAAAAACAGGCCTAAAACAGGAAAGATAATCAGTTACGGCGCTACCTTTTTATTGTGACTTCTTAACTCAAGCTAACTTAAAAACTTCAAATGGGCAGAAATACCTAGCTTTGATGTACCATGGCAGAGATTCACGGCATACTGAAACAATATTGGGGATTTGACACGTTCCGGCCGGGGCAGGAAGAAATTATCCAATCCGTTTTAGACGGGCACGACACCTTGGCTATACTGCCCACCGGCGGCGGAAAATCTATCTGTTTTCAGGTGCCCGTTTTGGCTCAGGACGGCGTTTGTTTGGTAGTATCACCGCTCATTGCGCTCATGAAAGACCAGGTGGAAAACCTACGCAAGCGCGGTGTTTCGGCGGCGGCCATTCATTCTGGGCAGCCGCTCCGGGAGATGGATTTGCTTCTGGATAATTGCGTGTACGGCGGAGTCAAATTTTTGTACGTATCGCCGGAGCGGTTGCTGACTGATCTGTTTATGGCGCGC
>JBBSSO010000135.1:0-5943 GCA_038241905.1 Cytophagales bacterium
GCCGACCCCACATTAATCCGGCACCATAAAATAAGGCAATAGCTCCGGAAGCCACTAACAACATAATTAATAAACTTTTTTCTGGAGTCTTTCTTCTTATAACAGGTATTAAAGGACGGATCATTAATGCTAACCATAAGAACAGGCCAATCAGCAAAAAGATTTGCCAGAACCTTCCCAGATCGACGTATTCATAGCCTTGATGACCAAACCAAAAATTGGTTTCTAGCCCCAGCTTTTGCATTATTCCCATCCATTGGCCAGCCATGGAGCCAAAAACAATAATAAGGATGCAGATAAAAAGGAAGTTTACCCCCAGTCTTTGATATTTTGGATCTTTACCTGCCACTGACGGCACAATGTAGAGGCCAGTTGCAAGCCATGCGGTCGCGATCCATAGAATACCTAACTGTACATGCCAGGTTCTTGAAACGGAATAGGGCATGATAGCGGCAAGGTCAAAACCATAAAAGGCATCTCCCTCAACTCCATAATGAGCGGTAATCACACCTGCGGTAACCTGGATAATAATTAGAATATTGACTATCCATATATATTTTTTTACAGCCAACATAGAAGGCGTAATGGTTTGGCGCATCAAAGGGTCTTCAAGGGGCATTTCAGGTTCTTCCTCTTCTTTCAATCTGGCGTGGTAAAATACCATCCCCCCTATTCCAACCAGAAGCAAAATAATACTTACTCCGGTCCAAATGAGGAGATCTCCTGTAGGTTTGTTGCCCACTAGGTCTTCTGCTGGCCAATTATTGGTGTAGGTGATATTACTTCCAGGTCGTTCTGTTACACAGGCCCAGGTTGCCCAGAAAAAGAATCCGCTCATTTGGCGCATCCTGTTCTTATTTTTTATTGAATTTTTCGGAATAGCATAATGGGTCCTTAACTCATCGAGTTCTGGATTTTCCATGAAAAGGCCTGTATAATAATTAATGAGAAAGTCAATCGCTTCGGCCCTAATCGGTGAGATGGTGATGGTGCCATCGTCCGGATCATAGGTGTTTTTACGAAGTTCTAACTGCAGCCGTCTTTCCAGGGCAGCCTGATTTTCACTACTCAAAGATTGGTAAGATTGGTTGTGTTCTTTCTCAGACCATTGGTTCAGAATAAAGAGTGATTCCCTATGAAGCCAATCGGCGGTCCAATCTGGGGCGAGATAGGCTCCGTGCCCCCAAATAGATCCTACTTCTTGGCCACCCATACTCTGCCATACGTTTTGCCCATCTTTAATATCCTGCCCCTCAAAAACAACAGTTCCATTGGTGACGACTACCCTTTCAGGTAAGGGAGGTGCCTTTTGATAGATTTCGTAACCGTAATAACTTAAAACAGCGAAGGAAATGGTAGTTACAAGAATGAATGCTATCCAGAGTTTCTTTTCTTTGCTCATTGGGTTGATTAGATTACAAACGACGCAGAATATAAAAGCTAAGCTACGTTAAAGTATTAATAATTCTTTTAATGCAGTTATTTCGTTACTTAAGAAATCATTGGTCGCTTTTATTTTCATGCTTTTTGTCCTTTTTGGCTTCAGATACAGTATAGGTATTGCCTTAGGTATGCTTCTGCCAAGGCAATTACGCTTCGAAATCGGAATGTCGTTCGCATTGGGGTGCCGCCTGTTTTCACGAAAATATAACCGGCTGCTTGCTGGGCAGCCTAGAATGGGTTTGACCAGTATTGTGGATGGAAATCTTAGTATTTTTTTTTGAATGATGACCCAGTAGCACCTGTATATAACTTAGAGCATGTACACTGCCCATTAGATGTGTGGCAAACTAATTTCTCAAACTTCAAGGCTTGGCCTGTGTTATGACAGCAGAATTTTCTTTACTTGCCCGAAGCCGATCTCAATTGCTTTTTGCTATGTACTAACCAAGAACTGAAAAAATAGAAACCTCACCATCCTAAGGTGCGAACACCGTACATCTGAACTTCAGATAAAGCCGACCGTATCTATCTATTTGTCTTAAACTTAAAAAAACAACTGAATATGGAAAATAATGACATTTTGGTGAATGATGCAGAACTTCACTTTGTGGAAAGGTTGGCCGAAAAGTTGGGTATAGCAGCAAATAGCGCTACTATTTATGGTGAGCCCGTAGAACGAGCGGGTACTACGGTTATACCAGTTTCTAAAGCGATGTATGGTTTTGGTGGCGGAAAAGGCGCCGGCACAAAAACTGAAGGATCAGATTCTGGCAGCCGCGGAGGTGGCGGCATGGTATTGCAGCCGGTTGGCTACATCGAAATCAAAGAAGGAATTACTCGATTCCGCACCATTCGCGATCCGCAGACGGTGGTAAAAATAGTAGCCATCGGAAGTTTGGCACTGTTGCTGGCCACTAAGAGTATTGTAAGCATATTTAGCAAGCGTAATAAAAAGCACTAAGGTAGCAACTCCCAAGCCTTCCTATCTAGTTAATCGAATGTGCCTTTGTCAGGCTTTTTCTAAGGACTAGCTGGATGCTACCAAATGCCTGAGCCAATTGTGATAATTCTCGTCTTGGGCTGATGCCATCCACTTCTAGCTTTTGACATGAAGTGTGCCGATCCGCAATGGCGCCCTCAAATCTACCTAGGCGGCAGCACATATATTTCATTAGTAAGCGACTTCCTAAAACTCTTTAAACAGCTTCTGCACTCCTTCTATAATCCTCTCTTCAAATGTATCTGATTTGTTGGGAAGGACAGACACGGCTTCGGCTTTCCAAACTAATTCGTTTTTGGTGCGGTCCACTAGCTCCATTATTACGGTGCCCTCTTTATAACGACCCACGGGTACTTCCTGGCTTTTCCAGGTGTATCTCCGTTGGCCAGAATAGTATGGAGCGTCTTGCTTATAATTAGTAGTTCTAGTCTGGGTTTTATTATCGACGGATAAGCCCAAATTCACCATAATATCTGGACTTGATAGTGAATATTGTAGTCCTTTGGCCTGAAATTGGCGCGTTATTTCGCGCTTTAGAAGCGCAACGTAGGGCGCATATTCTGCGGGCATACGTTCGTTGGCTTGTAGTTCTTCCTCATAAAATCCGAAGGTAGAATAGTTGCTCAGCATAAAAGATGGCGCGGCTTCTTTCTCCGTAATCTTTACCGGACTACTGCAAGCCAAGCTGGTTAACATAACAAATAGAATAATAACAGTTATGGCGAAAGTTTTCATAGAATGCATATGTAACTGACAGTCTTTATACATCCTGCTTCGCTATGAGGTTATTAGCCAACTTCTTTATTGATGCTTCACAAACAGAATCTGTTTTAGCCTGTTTTTTGAAAAACAGGCCTAAAACAGCAATGGATGATTAGAAATTTAGAGTATAGAAAGCTTTGCTTTATGCCAAATGCGTTTCCATTTTTAAGTGCAAATGAAAAGTTGTGCCTTGTCCTACTTTACTGTCTACCTCAATTTTGCCACCAGTGGCGTCAACTATTTTCTTGGCCAAATACAAGCCAATCCCCTGCCCTTCTATGTGGCTGTTAAGGCGGCCGTGCAAATCAAAAATAGTAGTAAGCTGATTTTCAGGGATACCCATGCCGTTGTCGCTGACTGATAACACGATGCCGTCTTCTTCTTGTCTGGTTTTTATGCTGATAATAGGACTTGCTTCTCCTCTAAATTTGATACTATTGGCTACCAAGTTGAAGAGAATGCTGCGCAGATTCTTTTTGGAGAATGAAACGTGTGATACCTCTAAATCTCTCTTAATAGTAACGTTTTCTGCCTTTATTTTATCGTCTAAACTCCATTCAACGTTGGTAAGAATATCATCAAAATCAACCATCTCTAGCACCAACATGTCGCTTTCTATTTTGGCCACTGTGCCGATGCCCGTGATGAGAGAACGGAATTTTTTAATAGATGAATTGATAATGCCCAGAAAATCAGCCACTTCAGGATCAACGTTTTTTATTCCGTTTAAGTAATTGATGCTACCTTCTATGTTGTTTAGGGGAGCCAGAAGGTCGTGTGAGGCTGTGTGAGCGAAATTATCCAAGTCAGCGTTAATTCTGAGAAGGCTTTTGTTTTTACGGTCCAACTCTGCTTGCGCCTTTTTCAGGTCAGAAATGTCAGTGAAAGTAATGATGGCGCCGTTTCGGCTGTTATCGGCTTGGTGAATGTAAGGCATGGTCATTACTTGGTACCACTTGCCGTCAAGCGCTTCAATTTCCTTCGTAATTACATCGCCCTGCGCCAATACTTGTTTAATATCTTCTGTAAATGTCTCAAATTTGATATTAGTGGAGATGTTACTCAGCGGCCTGCCTAAATCAGAAGGCAGCAGGTTGATTTGCTTAACAGTACCCGGCGAGAATTTCATTAGCAGCAGGTCATTGTTTACAAACAACTGGCCCGAGATATTACTGCGGAAGTAATTGTTCAAATCATCGTTAAGCTCCAGGAGCTCTTTGTTTTTAAGCTGGTAATCAGTGTTAACGGTCTGCAATTCCTCGTTAATGGACTGCATCTCCTCGTTAGTGCTCTGCATTTCTTCATTAGCAGAGAGTAGCTCTTCGTTAAAAGATTGCAAATTCTCATTAGAGGCCACTATTTGCAATTGAATAACGTGTATTTTTTCCTTAACTTCTAACAGCTCCTGTTCTAAGTTGGTGGTGTATTGGCTTATCTGTTGCTTTTCATCAAATACCTGGTGTTGTCCGCTCACGGGGTTTTCAGTGGTATCAAAAGTAAACGTGACCATGTACAACCGCGGCATGCCTTTTTTTAACGCCATGGGACTCACCGTTAAGCATACGTTCTGAGCATCTGTGTCAGAATTAATCCTTATTCCTGTAAGCGATGTCTTTGCGTTGGTTTTTACAGCTTCAGTTCTAAGCGTATTAAAAGCTACGGCCAATGGCCGAGGCAGGAGGTCAGTTAACGTGTACGTGAAGTTCTTCTGCAACAGGAAGTTGGCCGTATCCCCGAAAGTTTCTACTACTTGACTCTTATCATCAATACAAACCACCAGATAGCCCAAGTCTTGCAGCAATTGGTCATTCACAGCTTCAGACAAAGTCTGGGTCTGAAACGGAATATTTTCTTGGGCCTGAGGCAATATCTTCTTGCGTAAGGGCTCGGGCAGCGAAAATGCATCAAACCGCACGCCCCGATTTGCCTCTAAAGACTGATAAATTTTAAACTTCTTGTGAATGACCTCCAATTTATCTAAAATGACCACCGGACTTTCGCTAGAGCCCAAAAAGAGAAATCCTTCTTTGCGGAGACCAAACAGCAACAGCGCATATATTTTCCGCTGTAATTCTGGGGTTAAGTAAATAAGCAGATTCCGGCAACTGATTAAGTGCATGTTGCAGTACGGAGGGTTCTTCACCAAATCATGCTGAGCAAAAATAACCATCTTCCGGATGACTGAAGCAATGCGGTATTGGTCCTCCACTTTGGTAAAATACTTCTCTTTCAACGCCTCAGGCATTTCCTTAAGATTGCTTGCGGGGTAAACGCCTTGCCCCGCTATTGCTAGGGCAGATTGATCAATATCGGTGGCAAATATTTTGACATCAGTTTTCTTATGGGTGGCTTGCAATTGTTCCCGCAGCAACATAGCCAGCGAGTAGGCCTCTTCGCCAGTAGCGCAGCCCGCCACCCAGATTCTAAGTTCCTCCTCGGGCGGCAGCTTCTGCAATAGTTCTGGCAGTACTTTTTTCTCTAAATACGCAAACGCTTCTTTGTTCCTGAAAAATGCCGTAACGCTAATCAGGAAATCCTGGGCCAGAGCTTCTATCTCCTTCGGATTTTTCTTTAGAAAAGCCAAGTATTTATCCAGTGTGGCGAAATTGTTTTGAGTTGCCCGGCGCTTGGTTCTTCTTAAGATGGTAGCCTGCTTGTAATCCGTAAAATCAAAGGGTAAGTGGGCGCTAATAAGCTCAATAATGGCCGCCAAGGCCTTTTTGTCTTTGGCACGGGCA
>JBBSSO010000136.1:0-5938 GCA_038241905.1 Cytophagales bacterium
GCCAATCTGGCCATCAGCTCCAAAGATTTGCAGTCGCTCTACAGCGCCATCCACCGTGAGCTTAGCAAGATTATTGAAACCCATAATTTCTACATCGCGCTGCTAGATGAAGAGACCAACCACCTCAACTTTGTTTATTATGTAGACCAATTGTCAGAAGTGCCCGGCGATGCTCTTTCTCGTCCTTTTTCTGCAGGCATGACGGAGTACATCATTAAAACCGGCAAGCCCTTATACGTTACCAAGAATGATTTTATGGAATTGGTAAATAGCGGTAAAATTGAGCTAAATGGAGTGGTGCCCGAGGTTATGCTTTCTTCCCCCTTATCCATAGGGGACCGCATTATTGGGGTTATTGCCGTGCGCGATTACAAAAACCCAGAAGCGTATGTGCAAACCGATATTGAGATTCTGCACTTTATTTCTAACCAAGTAGCCCTGGCTATTGAGCGTAAACGCAACGAGGAACAAATTACTATTCAGAACGCTCGGTTAAGAGCCATTTTTGAAAGTGGTAACCACCTTATGTGGTCCCTTAATCGCCAATACAAGCTTTCATCCTTTAATCAAAATCTCTCTAGGGTCATTTCAGATTGGGCCAACACCCAACCGGCGCTTGGTTTAGTTATGGGCGGGCTAAATAATTCATTTGTGTCAAATGTTTACTTAGATTTATTAAAAAACGCTTATGAGAAAGCATTTGAAGGGTTACCTCAACAGTTTGAAATAGAACTGATGAACGGCGAAGACAGCCTGTGGTATGAGGTTCTCTTAAACCCAATCTATTTAGATAGCGGCAGCTTTGATGACGTCTCCGCGATTGCTCTGGATATTACTGATAAAAAGATATCTCAGCTGGCCTTGGTAGAAAATGAAGAGAAATTCAGGCAGATTTTTGAGTCTTTCCAAGACATGTATTATAAAACCAACATTTATGGAGACTTTGAATTATTAAGTCCCTCAGTAGAAGAAATGCTAGGCTTTACCCAATCAGAAGCCTCGCAGCTGAACGCCAAAGACTTTTACATTTATCCAGAAGACCGAGAAAACTTATTGGATACGCTATTTCAGCAGAAAAGCATCCGAAACTTTGAAACGACCTTGCTTACCAAGTCGAAAGAAAAGCGGCAGGTATTAATTAATTCTCGGCTTATTACCAACGCCGATGAAGTGCCAATAGCCATTGAAGGAGTTTGCCGAGACATTACTGAACTTAAAAACACGCAGCGTGAATTAATCAGAGCCAAAGAGTTAGCAGAAAATTCCTTGCAAGCCAAAACTCAGTTTCTGGCCAACATGAGCCATGAGTTACGTACGCCCATGAACGGCATTATTGGCATGATTGATCTTTTGCACCACACGGCTAGCAATGATGAGCAGATAGATTACATTGACACCCTGCGGAAATCTTCTGATGCCCTCTTAGATATTTTGAATGACATTCTAGACTTATCTAAAATACAAGCTGGTAAACTACAGATTAACGCAAGCGGCCTGGATTTACATTATACGCTGGAAAAGATTCAATCGCTTTTCGCAAACCGAGCTCATCAGAAAGATCTCAAATTCACCTTTATCATTGACGAAGATACCCCGCGCTACATCATTACAGATGAAACCCGCTTGCTGCAGATTATGTCTAATCTTACATCTAACGCCATAAAATTCACCAACGAAGGTGAAGTAAAAGTAGAGGTAAAAAATATCTATGGTGACCAAAATGATCATTTGTTAGAGTTTAGAGTAACTGATTCTGGCATTGGAATTAACCAAGCAGATATTCAATTGCTGTTCACCAATTTTACCCAGTTAGATAATTCATCTTCTAAAACATTTGGCGGCACAGGGTTAGGGCTCGCTATTTCCAAACAGCTAAGTGAATTACTGGGTGGCGAGATTGGCGTAGAGTCCGTTTCTGGCAAGGGGAGCACGTTTTGGTTTACCATCCACTGCCAAGTAGCCGATAATATTGACCATATTCATGATCAGTTATTGCTTTCTAAAAGGCAGGAAGAAGTAGGTGTTTTTAATCCAGCTCCGGAAGTTTTGCTGGTAGATGATAACCAAATTAACCAGAAAGTGGCTTTAAAGCTTCTAGAACGCATGGGCTGCTACGCCGATGTAGCCTCTAACGGTTTTGAAGCCATCGAAAAAGCTATTAATAAAAAATATTCAATTATTTTCATGGATATTCAAATGCCAGAAATGAATGGAGTAATGGCAACTACAGAGATAAAAAAACACCTAGGGTCAGCCTGTCCACCTATTATTGCCATGACCGCTTATTCCATGAAAGACGATGCTGAAAAATTTATCAGCGCCGGACTAGATGATTATATTTCTAAACCTGTTAAAATAGCTGACTTATATGACCGCATCCTGCGCTGGTTTGGGAACGCGCAACCGGCAAAGAGCACATCCGCGGCCGTAGCTATTCCCTCCCTAACAGATGAATCTGATTCTCTCATCTTGGACATGAACGTAGTAGAACAGTTACGAAATATTGGTGGAAGTGATTTTGTTCTGGAACTGTACATTGAATTTGAAGATGAAACCAGTACCTTGTTAGAAGAAGCCAAAAAAGAAGTAGATGTACAACATTATGAAGAAATACTAAGTACACTTCATCAAATCAAAGGGACTGCTTCTACCTTGGGTCTTACTGAAATTTCTACCTACGCCAAGGACTTAGAACATGATATTTTAAAAGGAAACTTGGCAGAAACAATTCAAACGTTTGCGCATTTAGAATCTTCTTTTGCTAATTTTAGAACTCACTACCGTACTAAGATAAAACCTAACTGACCATGCCCGAAACCAAAACCATCTTAATTGCCGAGGATAGCTCTGTAATTCTGAATTTGACTAAGAAAATACTTGAGCTCCAGAATTATAAAGTCATTTCTGCCAAAAACGGCGGCGAAGTATTGAAAAAAGTACAGGAGCAAAAAATTGATGCTATCCTGATGGATTTGAACATTCCGGTTAAAAACGGGATGGAATGCACAAAAGAAATTAGGGCAAACGAAAACCCTGAAATTGCTAAAATCCCAATTATTGCGGTTACAGGCAATGCCAACAACTATTCTTTAGAGGATTTTAAAGCAGCTGGCATTAATGCCTACCTGCCAAAACCGCTAGATTTTGACATGCTGGTTCAAACGGTAAAAGAATACGTGGCATAATGTACCGATGCTGGCGTTAAGATTTTATGCAAATCAAATATACCCGCCCTTTTCTAACGAAGCTAGAAGACATCTTTGCCGAGTCTGAATACATGCTGCGCTATGAAAAGGGTACTTTCAAATCAGGATTCTGTATTCTGAAAGAAACTAAAGTAGCCGTCGTAAACAAATACTTCCCTCTGGAGGGTAAAATTAATTGCTTGGTGGAAATTTTGCGATCGCTGGAAATTCCGAAAGAAACACTCCGGCCCGATAGCTATAAATTATACCAGGCCATAAAGGACCAAACCTTAGCATCTGCGTGAAAATAACTTTTTTAGGGACTGGAACCTCACAGGGCGTACCCATTATTGGGTGCGAATGCGAGGTGTGCCGTTCCCTAGATTATAGAGATAAACGCCTGCGTGTATCAGTGCATGTTGAAATTGACGGGACCAGCCTGATTATTGATACTGGTCCTGATTTCCGACAGCAAATGCTGCGTGAACGGATTAAACGGGTTGATGCCGTACTTTTTACGCATGAGCACAAAGACCACACGGCAGGTTTAGATGACATTAGGGCATTCAATTTTATGCAGCACATAGACATGCCCCTTTACGCTGATCAACGCGTATTACTGCAACTGCAGCAGGAATTCAGCTACATCTTTACCAACTCAACTTACCCGGGAGTTCCCAGAGTCCAGCTGAAGCCCATAGTTAATGAAGTCTTTAGCATAAACGACATATCCATTACCCCAATTGCCGTTATGCACCACAAATTGCCTGTGTTTGGATTTCGGATTGGGGATTTTACCTATATCACTGATGCAAATTACATTGCTCCTGAAGAAAAAGAGAAAATAAAAGGATCCAAGATATTGGTAGTCAACGCGCTTCGGAGCGAGCCACATATTTCACATTTTTCGTTGCCTGAGGCCGTTGACTTAGTTGCGGAACTAAACCCTGAACAAGCATATTTTACCCATATTAGCCATCTCTTAGGCCAGCACAGAACCGTAGAACAGCAACTCCCTCCTAACATCCGGTTGGCCTATGACGGCCTTAGCCTAACTTTGTAAGCGTGCATCAAAATTATTATTTTCTTCGCCATCTGGCGAAACAACTTGGCAGAATATTGCCTGGGCATACCTTACAAGCAGCCTTTAGTCAAGAAAAGGATGAAATTCTGCTATCATTTGCCTTAGAAGGAAAAGAGTTTTTCATCAAAGCCATTCAAACGCCAAGGTTCTCCAGTCTTCATTTTCCGCAAAGCTTTCACCGGGCCCGGCAAAACTCGGTTGATTTATTTCCTTCCCTAATTGGGCAGAAAGTGGAACGAGTAGTAGTTCAGGAGCAGGAACGGAGTTTCTATTTGCAATTTACGCACGGCTTTGTGTTGCTGTTTAAGCTTTTCGGGAACCGGTCTAATCTGGTTTTGTTCCGGAATGGCATCGCGCAAGAAATATTCCATAAAAAGCTGACCAAAGACCTGGAACTGAACTACCAGCAAATGGGCAATCAATTAGCACTGACGGAAGAGGCATTTTTGCAGCAACCAGATAATCTACGGAAATTGATTCCCACTTTAGGCGACCTTCCCCTAGCGTACCTACAAGCTCAAGGTTATGACCAAAAAGAACCTTCACAAAAATGGGCCGCGGTGCAACAATTGCTGCAGGAATTGGATTCTCCTCGGTTTTACATGATTACCTTTAACAAGCAATTACGACTATCTCTTTTACCTTTAGGCCAAATTGAGGAAACGTTCAGTAATCCTATGGAGGCGCTTAACGCGTTTGTTCCTGCTTTTAGGTCACAAGAATATTACCAAGTCCATTATGCGGCCACCCACAAGGCTCTGCGAAAGAAAGTGGATGGAGCTCAAAAAATTTGGATGCAAGTGCAAGACACGCTGGAAAACTGGCAACACGGCACGCCCTATTCCCAAACAGCCGACGTGATTATGGCTAATTTAACCAATATTACCTCTGGGGCAAAAGAGGCAACGCTGTATGATTTCTATCAAGATAAAGAACGGGTAATTAAACTACATCCTACAGAAAGCCCACAAAAAACGGCCGAGCGCCTTTACCGGAAAGCTAAAAACCAAAATATTGAATTGCAATTGCTGCAAGAACGGGCCAGCCGTAAAGAAGCGGAGGTAGAACAACTAACCGTACAATTAAATGCTCTGGAACAGGCAGAAACTTCTACCCAGTTAAGGGATTTTCTAAAAAAATACACCAAAGAAACAGCTTACGCCTCGGCGCCTGATTTGCCGTTTTACGCTTTTGAGTTAGCTACTTTTAAAATTTGGGTAGGGAAAAATGCCAAAGCCAACGACAAACTTACTTTACACCACACGCACAAAGACGACTTGTGGTTGCATGCCAAAGATGTGCCGGGTTCTCATGTGGTCATTAAGCAGCAGTCCGGAAAACCTTTCCCGGAGCAGGTAATTGAGGCCGCCGCTCAGCTGGCAGCTTATTATTCTAAGCGTAAACAAGATACGCTTTGCCCGGTGTTGTATACACCTAAAAAATATGTTCGTAAGCCCAAAGGAGCCGCACCTGGGTCTGTGAAGGTAGAGCGGGAAAAAGTAATATTAGTAAAGCCCGGTAACCCCTTTAAAGCTTATTGAATACCCAAATTAATTCTGTCTGTTTTAGGCTTGTTTTTGGAAAAACAGGCCCAAAACAGATTACACAGCGCTACCCAAAAACAAAAAACCCTGTAACTACCTAAGCTACAGGGTTTTTGTTTGACTAA
>JBBSSO010000137.1:0-5920 GCA_038241905.1 Cytophagales bacterium
ATGGCCGGCACATTTTTGATGGAACGGCTGGTAGACGGAAAACAGTTTCAGGTAACCATTCCGGATTTTACCCTCATTATCCCTTACAAGCTTAACTAAACTTTACTTGCAAAAGCTTGGCCTTCTCTGGCGGTACGCCGCATTTTGGTGGCGCTCCGGCAATGCCCACGGGCTCCATTCGCCGTTTGTCTTTAACCTGTATTGCTTTACCATTCACCATACCGGCACTTTTCTAGCGTATGAACAGGTTGAAGATTTACGCCAAACTTTGCTGCAAGAGAATACGGAGCTAGACGTAACTGACTTTGGGGCGGGCTCCGTAACGGGCGCCACCCGGAAACGTAAAATCTCTAACATTGCCACTTCCGCGGCTAAACCGCCCCTGTTGGGGCAATTGATTTTTCGGCTTGCTAACCACTTTAAACCGCTAACTATTCTAGAACTGGGAACCTCTTTGGGGCTGACTACCAGTTATTTAGGCTTGGCCCGTAAAACGGCGCAGCTTTATACGTTTGAAGGATGCCCCGCCATCGCCGCCCAGGCGAAAAAGAATTTCCAGAAACTAGGTTTGCAGAATGTGCAGGTGGTGCAAGGCAACATGGACCAAACCCTTGCTCCTGCCGTTGCCAAATTAGAACAACTTGATTTTGTTTTCTTCGATGGCAACCACCGCCTGGCTCCTACTTTGCAATACTTTGAAATATGCCTGACCAAGGCGCATGAAGGCAGCGTATTTATCTTCGATGATATTTATTGGTCTGCAGAAATGGCCGAGGCTTGGCAAAAAATAAAGCAGCACCCGCAGGTGCTGCTTACCGTTGATCTTTTCTATATCGGTTTGGTTTTCTTTAGAACCAACCAACCCAAGCAACACTTTACCCTTCGGTTTTAACCCAGCAGCAAAAGTATAGAATAGCTTTTCTGCTTTATTTACGTGTATGAGCCGTTGCACGTGACTGTACAAACCAATTCAAATATACACAGACCTAGCAATAGCATGTACAGGGTAAAATGAATAGTGCTTTCTGAAATGTGTGTTATCTCAGCATTTTATATAACACAATTTATTCCGTTTTTTGAGAACAAATTGAAACGTAATAATTATCTAAATCTCTAATTGAAAATTCCATTCGCCCAGAATTTCGGTTTAATTTCGGTTCGTTTTCAATATTTGCGTTCAGTTTTTTTGCGTTATCCCAAATTGGTTTTAAGTCGTCCACCACAAAATATATAATCAGCCCATTCCCAGCATTTTGTTTATCGTTAAAAGTGGGATGATCGTGTTCGCCCCATTTATGCAATGATAAAATTTGTCTACCATCTTTGTCCTTTAAAATATCGAAAACAGTTCCGCCGTGTTTACTTATGCATCCTAATAGTTTCTGATAAAATTTAGAGCTTTTTTCTACGTTTTCAACAGCAATTATCAGTTCTGTTTTTATCATTTTTAGGTTCTACTCTAAGTTCCGATTGTTCATTCTTTAATCGAATCAACTGGTTATTTTATAGTATGTACTATTTGCTTTCACACTATTTAATTTACAACGTTTTGTGGCTTGTTAAGGGTGGCGATTATCAACACAAATGTAAAAGCGGAGAGCCAATGTTTACTGTTCTACAAATGAGTCAGATGAGCACTGAACCTTTGCTTTTGACAAACTGCTGTTGGTGGCTGGCGTTCTATCTTGCAGCATAGTATTTCCCAATTTATTCAATTGTCTTTTCAATTCCGTTATCACAGTCAATTCTTATTTTCATTTTTTATTCTTAAATGCCCCTGCCAATATAAGAGTCAAGAATGTAATTGCTACTCCAAATAAAATCCACCAAGTCATAATTATCCGTTTTAATAATTTATGTAAGTTTTTGTGTATTGAATTATACTTGCTGCTAACTAATTGCCTGTCTAACCCTTACCAACTTTTCTAATAAATCTTCAAGGTTAGAAAGTTGCAGCATGTTGGCGCCGTCAGATTTTGCGGTTAGGGGCGTGGGGTGCGTTTCAATAAATAGTCCGTCTGCGCCTACGGCGATGGCTGCCTTAGCGATAGTTTCTATTAACGCTGGCCGACCGCCAGTAACGCCAGAGCTTTGATTGGGCTGCTGTAGCGAGTGGGTTACGTCCATGACCACGGGCACTTGGTTTTCTTGCATGGCGGGTATGTTCCGGAAATCTACCACCAAATCTGAATATCCGAATGAGTTTCCGCGGTCCGTTAAGATAACTTTGTTGTTGCCTGATTCCCGCACCTTATCTACGGCAAACTTCATGGACTCACCAGACAGAAACTGGCCTTTTTTTACGTTCACCACTTTTCCGGTTTGGGCAGCGGCGATCAAAAGATCGGTTTGGCGGCACAGGAAAGCCGGAATCTGTAGCACATCTACGTACTCGGCAGCCATAGCCGCTTCGTTGGCTTCGTGAATATCAGTGACTGTCGGAACGTTGAACGTCTGCCCTACTTTAGCCAAAATTTTGAGGGCTTTCTCATCGCCGATGCCGGTAAAAGAATCTAATCTGGAGCGGTTAGCTTTGCGGTAAGAGCCTTTAAAAATAAGCGGAATTTGCAGGCGGTCCGTTATCCGCACCAATTCTTCGGCAATGTGCAGGGCCATGTCTTCGCCTTCAATGGCACAAGGGCCCGCCATCAGAAAGAAATTGCCAGAGTCTGTATGCTGTAATTTATGGATTGTTATGTTCATAGTTGGTCAATAATTAGCGAGCTGTTTTAGGCCTCTTTTTGGAAAAACAGGCCTAAAACAGAATTGGATTTCGGTAAAGTTGTTTTTAAATACAGTTTCAAAAGTACGCAAACTACGCGATAAACTGCGGCCGGTCTCGCCGCTCCAGGATCATAAAAAATTCTTTCCTTTGCCGGGGCAGAATGGAATTGTAGCACAGTTCAAAAGTCTTAAAATCAAAGTAAGGCTCAAAATACGATTGATATTCCAGGGCAGAGCCCCCAAACGGAGGACCATCGTTCTCAAATTCTATAGCAAAAAGAACGCCCACAAGTTTTCCTCCCTTTTTCAGAAGGTCAAACATTTTGCGAGCATAGGCAGAGCGCATAGAACGCGGCAAGGCGCAAAAAAAAGTCTGCTCTAAAATTAAATCAAAATTACCATCGGCTAAGGAAAAAAAGTTTTGGCACAGAAGATGGTCTGCCGGAAAATTGGGCACCCGGGCTGCGAAGTCGGCTAACGGTTGCGGGGCCACATCTAGCAGGTAAACTTGGTTGAAACCCTGGCGGTGCAGATATTCGGCCTCGTGGCCGTGACCGCTGCCGGGCACCAGAATCTTCAATTCTTTATCTTTCACCTGATCAAGATACGTTTTGAGCGGGGTGGTGATGGCGCCGGCATCCCAGGGCGTTTCACGGTTTTGGTAGCGCTGGGACCAGAATGATGCATCTATATTGGGTTCATCCATCATAAGTTTCTAAGGAAGTATTTTTAACTGTAATTTGCAAAGGATAGATAGAAGCGTATTTTTGTAAGAATACGTATTGCCGCACTTAATTTTACATCCACCGCACCCACGTTATGGCGACAGAGACCCCTGAAAAGGACAGCAACCGAAAACTTTTAGTAGTAGGACTAATTATTGTACTGCTGAGCATCAATGGTATCTTGATTTACATGCAGCAGCAGAAAACCCAAGAAAGCGAGGAGCAAAAGGAAATAATTAAAGTAAAAAGCACCGAGCTAGAAAACCAGATTAAGGTATACGAAGCCCTAAAACAGGATTTTGAGCGTCAATCTAATGAGTTGCAGGCGCTAGGCCTTTCCAATGATTCACTACAAACGCGCATTGACGCCATAGCGTCTGATTTGAACCAGCTGCGTTCTTTCCGGAATAAGTCTTTTACCGTAGCCGATCAGCAACGTTTTAAGGAGCAAGCTGATGGTCTGCGTGAAACTCTGAAACGCAAAGATGAGGAAATGGCCAAGCTCCAAGATGCCAACCAAGAACTGTTTACGGAAGTAAAGGGCCTAAAAACCACGCAGAATAAACTGTCTGACTCCATTTCTAGAATTGCCACCACTAACAAGCAATTGGAGCAGAAAGTGGCTTTGGCCTCTAAATTAGAGGCACAAAACATTTTGGTTACCATAATTAACAGCCGCGGAAAAGAGAAAGAAGATAATGACGAGGAATACCGCGCCAAACGCGTAGATAAAATTAAACTTACATTCCGGTTGGGTAACAATGAAGTGGCTCCTAAAGAAAGCAAGGAAATATTAATGCGTCTTATTGAGCCCGACGGAGCCGCACTTTACAACTTGGCAACCGGCTCTGGCACCTTTGAGTTTGAAGGCAAAGAGCAATTCTACACTGCCAAACGCGACATTGTATTTGATAACTCGCAGCAGCAAGTTACGTTCATTTATTCCAAAGGGACGCCCTACAAAACTGGCAACCACACCATTGAGCTTTATTCAGAAGGCTACCTTATTGGTACAAGTTCGTTTGTATTAAAATAGAAACTGTTTTTCACGTAATTATCAAAAAAGAGGCCCAAAACGCAATCGCGCTTTGGGCCTCTTTTATTGGAGAATATTTACTGAACTTGAACTTAATATATGCCATTTAAATTCAAGGCAGTTGATGTGTTTTAGGCCTGTTTTTCTAAAAACAAGCCTAAAACACATTAGAGTCGGCTACGCATGAAATACACAGCTGGGGCATTTCCTTTAGTCAAGCATAACCCTTCGGTCTTGGATTACTTTAAAATTCTCAATCAGATTGGTCGCTTCAGAAATATCTTCCGTAAAAATAGTGATGAAAGAATTACGCTCGGCATGTTCCAACACATAGGCTATCGCTACCATTTCCTGACTAATCAGTTTAAAAGATTTGTCTGGGTCTACTTCCTTAATTCCTTTTATAACCAAATCGTTAATTTCTTCCGATGTCCTGCCCCGCAAGTCATCGTCGTTCCGAATGATAATCTCGTCAAACATTTCCGCCGCCTGACGACCCAGCTCACGTAAATCTTCATCGCGCCTATCTCCTAGCCCGGAGATTAAACCTACTTTTTTGCGGGCGTCTACATTTGCCAGAAACTCTCCAATTCCTTTCATCCCCGCGGGATTATGGGCATAATCTACCAACACCTCAAACGTGGGAAATTTAAAAAGATTCATCCGCCCTGGCGTTTTGCTCGGCGATGGTACAAACGTCCGCAAGGCAGTTTTTATATCGCTGATATCAAATTTGCTGATGTAACCGGCTAGGGTTGCGGCCAGCACATTTTCAATGTTAAATTTTGCGCGTCCACCAAATGTAAGCGGAATATCAGCGACGCGGTCAACCCTAATTTTATACGTGTTCTTGAAAATAGAGATAAAACCGTTCTCACAAACCGCAGCCAGCCCGCCTTTAGCGACGTGCTTTAGAATGCGCAGGTTGTTTTCGTCCATGCTAAAGAACGCTACCTTCGCTTCAATCTCTTCGGCCATTTGGTAGACGTAATCGTTATCGGCGTTTAGGATGGCGTACCCGTCTTTGGTCACACTTTTAGGCACGACTGCCTTCACTCGGGCCATGTCTTCCAGCGTATAAATATCTCGCAAGCCCATGTGGTCCTCGGCCACGTTGGTTACAATGCCAATGTCGCACTGCTCAAATCCTAGGCCGGCCCGCAACATGCCGCCTCGGGCACATTCCAACACCGCAAAATTCACGGTCGGGTCTCTGAGTACAAATTCAGCGCTTCTAGAACCAGTTGTATCGCCTTTCTCCAGCATGATGTCCTGGATGTAAATTCCATCGGTGGTCGTGAAACCTACATTATATCCTTTGGACCGCACCATGTGCGCAATAAGCCGAGAAGTAGTGGTTTTTCCGTTTGTGCCCGTTACCGCAATAATAGGAATGCGCGAGGGCGAATTTCCCGGAAAAAGCATGTCAATTACG
>JBBSSO010000138.1:0-5898 GCA_038241905.1 Cytophagales bacterium
CCATTTCTTTTTTAGGCGTTTTTTTGGGATTTGGTTTTGCCTGACGCTTATTTGGTTAGAAATGTTGTTGTTTCATAGAAACACGTCGTTACGGTGTAACGACGCTACAGGGGTTTATCTGTTTTAAGTCGGTTCTCGCCTAATTAAACCCAAAATGTAGCGTCGTTATATTATAACGACGAGTTTCCATGCAACGGAAACGGCACGACTTTGAACATGCCTAAAGCCAAGCCAAAAGACGGCTTTCGTTGCAAATTTCTTTTCACGGATATTCAAAAGCTTTTGTTCCATAGAAACCCGTCGTTACGGTGTAACGACGCTACATTTCTGGTTGATGCGTTTTGGGCTTGTTTTTCTGAAAACAGGCTGAAAACGGGATTTAGCTAACATACCATCGGCACAGCCGACGCGGAGATTGTGAGAAAAATCATCTTAAATTATTTGGACTAATTCTAAACAGGGCGTACTTTTGCAGGGTTGACTCTCCATAGATAGCAAAGTTTACCTAATGCCTACGCCTAACAACTTGCATGAACTCTTTAGAACTGCCTTTGGTGCTGTCTTTCAGTGCAACTGCTACAATTGTTACTTTGTGGAGTTTGCAGGTGGTATTTCTGCCTTTAAGGTGGCAGATTTTCTTGACCTAAAGCAGCACGTAGACGCTATCAACGTAGAAGAAATGGCCAAAAACCCGGCCCGCGCCGCCGATGTGTACGTGCTCATGCCGGTCCGGTCAGAGCGCTGCTTTGTGCTGACGCTTCCGGAGGTGTTGCGTTTTCAGGAACTGCTGCAGGGCGCCAAGGCCATGATGGCCCTCAACAGCCTGCTGCACCAAGCTTTGTACGCGCCCGCCTACTGCTAGCCCGCCTTCCTTATATTTAGACTCAATCTGTATTACCCCTTTCCGCAGGGTGCCGGGAACCATTCAGGCACATTGCTGGTATATTTGGTAGAAGAAGCGACCTAAAACGCTCTTTTTTAACCAATATCACCATGAAAGACTTATTAAGATTGCGTACTTCCCTTTCGGAAGAGATAGAAACCCTCCTAAACGATCAAATAAAAGTAGAGGCCCATTCCTCGGCCACCTACCTGGCCATGTCCAGCTGGTGCGACCGCCAAGGCTTTGACTTTTCTGCCGATTATTTCATGAAGCAGAGCCACGAAGAACGTGAGCACATGCTCAAGTTGTTTAACTACGTGACTGATTTGGGCGGCCACGCCATTTCGCCGGAGGTGACCAACGTGCCTCAAGAATTTGATTCGTTCCGCGATGTATTTGAGAAAGCCTTGGAGCAAGAAATCTACGTAACTCAGCAATTTAATCGGCTAGCCGATGGCTGCTTTAAGGTCAAAGATTTTGTGACGTTCCAGTTCTTACAGTGGTTCTTGCAAGAGCAAGTAGAAGAAGAATATGTGGCCCGACGCGCCCTAGAGCTGTTTGACGTGATTGGCGAAGATGGCACCGGCCGTTACGAAATTGACAAAGCCATCCGCAAAATTTCCTACGACAAGGCTACCGAGTAACCGTTTTAGCCCTGTTTTTTCAAAATCAGCCAAAACCATAAACACATAAAAAAAATCCCGCAGCTGGCAGCAGTTGCGGGATTTTTTTGGTTAAGATTTATTCCGATGCAGGATTTCCTTTTGAAAAACCTGTAAGATTTGGGCCTCGGTCATGTCATGCAGCCAAATGTTTTGGGGTTGCAACGCAAAGATGGGGCCGTGCTTGCAGCGGTCGGTGCATTCGGTTTTAATGATTTCTATTTCGTCTTTTAGCCCAGCTGCCTTGATTTGGTCGCGCATGATTTTGCGTATTTCCTTGCCGCCGCGCTTCTGGCATTTGCTGCCCGCGCAGGCATAAATCACGTGGGCGGGTATGGTTAGTTTGTCTTTGCTCATGAAGGTACGGGCAATGGTGTAAAATAAGTAAGCGTAAATTAAGCGTTCTTAATCTGTTTTAGGCCTGTTTTTCTAAAAGGAGGCCTAAAACAGCAGTCCAGCGTTAGGCCGTAGTTCTTTCTCTTTTCAATTGCACCAATTTGTAGATAAATAGTATCGCGCCAGCGGCGATGAACCCGTAAGAAAGCCAAGCCAGCCAGTTATTTTTATTCTCTTGGATGGTCTCTTCGCCGGAAAAATAGGTTTTTTCCAGGCTCGGCACGGCCAGACCGTACAGAGTGCGGGTGCCCTCGGTATCGCCCATGTTTTCGCGGCGGTTGTACTGCACTTGCACGCGGTCTCCGGGTTTTACCAAACGTTGGAACGCGGCGGTGTCAAACGTTTGCTGTTGGTGGCTGGGCAGCGCCAAGCGCTCAGAAAGTTCACGCAACCAGATGCCGTAGTCTTTTTCGCCTTCTGCGGTCTTTTTAAACGAGTAATTGCTCAAGGTGCCTTCTTTGGTAATTAGGTCTTGGTCGTGGCGGGCGTCTCGGCTGTTATCTTTAAAAGCTAAAAGGCTTAAGCCGATGGTAATTAGCAAAGTGGCCGGCAGAAATCGCCAAACCCCGGCAATAGAGGCAGACGGAATTCCGGTAGCATGTCGTCGGCGAAGGGCCATAAATACGCGTTGGTTAGTGAGTAGTGGTACCTTACAAACTCTTTAAAGGCCAGAAAGTTCACGGGTGGCGGCAGTAGAAGGCAACGGTAATTTCTGTTTTCGGCCTGTTTTTGGAAAAACAGGCCGAAAACAGAAACGTAAAAGTACGGCTTCTTGGTGGGGTTTGCTTGTTAACCTGTAAGAGCTTGTTTATAAATCTTTACCGCAGAATTTCTACCCAGCCTTTGGCCGTGTTGCCATCGGTGTCTTTGAGCAGGTAAAAGTAGGTGCCTTCTGCAAGGTCGCCGCCGTTCCAGGTTTGGTTGTAAATGGCTTCTTTGTAAACTTCTTGGCCCCAGAGATTATACACAATTAACTGCGTGGGTAAACAGCTGAAATGCTGCACAAATACATCGTTTTTCTGATCGCCGTTAGGCGTAATAATATTAGGGATAAAGCTTTCCTTCACCAACACTTGCGCTACTTCTTGGGTAATAGTGCAGCTATTGCCGTACGTGGCCGTTAACCAAACGGCGTAGGTGCCCGCTTGGGTGTACACGTGTTTGGGCTGCGCATCTGAGCTTTGCTTGCCATCGCCAAAAGTCCAGGAATAGGCGGTGGCCCCAGTAGTTTTATTGGCGAACGATGCCGTGAAAGGCAAATATCCAGAAATACTTGGCTGACTGAGGCAAGGGTTGGCCAGATTTGCCTGCATAACCGGGACCGGCGCCACCTGCACGCGCCGCGTAGCCACCGCCCGACAAGGGGAGTTGATGGAATAAGATACCTCAGTGCTGCCGGTAAAGTTGGCGGGCGGGGTAAACAAGCCCGCAGGCGTCACATACAACCCCGACCAAACGCCGCCCGGCAGGTTGGCTTTTAGTTGAAACGGCGTGTTGCTGCCGGGGCAGAGAATGGTGTCTGGGCCTAAGTAAAGGTTGGGTTTGATGACGGTTACTTCCTTGGTAATTTCGCCGCAAATACCGTTTAAGCCCGTGTTGCGGTACGTTATGGTGTGCCTGCCCTCGCCCGCCAAGGCCGGAATAAACGTATTGCCCACCACGCCTCGGCCAGAGAAGATACCGCCGCCGGGCAGGGCCTCCAGCAGAACGGGATCTGCCGAGCTGTAGCAAAATTCAGAAACGGCCATCGCAAGCGTATGCGGGGTAGGCGGCGCCACAGTCAGAGTCATGCTGCTGCTGCGGGCGCACGCGCCGCTGCCCGTCATGGTGTAGGTTAATAAATGGCTGCCCACCAAATCAGGCATGGTATTAAACCAATACACGCCGTTGTTAGCGCTTACTCCCTTCCCCGACCAAATACCGCCCGCCGGCGTGCCTACCAGCATCACGGGGTCTGCGTTAAAGCAAACGGTGCTGTCTGGGCCGGCATCGGCCTCTAATTCTTCCACAAAATCAAACTTAAAAGCGGCGTTGTTGCAGTTAGGGCTAGGGTTCCTCTGGGAAAAATAATTGGCGCCCGGCGGCATCGGGAAGTTAGATTGCCCTCGGCAGCCGCCGCAAACCGATTGGTACACAAAACCGCGTTTGTCAAACCGGCTGGTGCCCCCGTCAACGTGCTCTCCGCTAGAGGAGGTGCTTTGGTTGCCACCGTAAAATGTGCCATAAAGTAACTCAGAGGCATTGGTTCCTAGTTGCATCAGGTAAAAGTCTTTGCCGTCGGTGGTGGGTTGCAGGGCGTTGGCAGAGATAGGAAGGCCCATGGTAGTGCCGTTTAAATACGCCGCAGTCGTGTTGGAGCCGCCGCCCCAACCGGCCACGTAAATGCGCTGGCAATCATCTACCAAAAACGCGCTAGGCGATATGTCAATAGTTTTCCGGCCCGACCCAAACACCGTAGAAAAGATGCTATGCGTCAGGGTGTTGTCTAGTTTTTGGATGAAGTGGGTACTGTTAGGGTTCTTATAAACGTTGCCGCTCACGGGGTAATTGCCCAGGGTTTGGCCAAAAAGGTACACGTTGGCTTCTGGGTCTAGCTGTAGAAAATAGGCCTGGTCGTACGCGGCCGTTCCTAAAAAAGTACCGGCCAGGATACGTTTGCCGCTGGAATGAATCTTTAGCACAAAGCCGTCTACTTTGCCGTTAAACGCGGGTTGATAGCCCGCTTGGGTGCCCGGCAGGCTTTCGCTGGTAGTGCCTCCGGCCACATATACGTTTTTCTCGGCGTCTATCTGAATGGAGTAAGCGGCATCTACGCCTGAGCCGCCGTAGTAGTTGCTCCAGATTATCGTGCTCAAATCTGGGGATAGTTTGGTGATAACTGCATCATGCTGGCCGCCCCGGGCCTGGTTCTGAAATCCGTTAAGCGCCGGGAAGTTGGTAGACATGGTGTTGGAGGCCAGGTACACGTTGCCTTCTGCATCCGTAATTATATCGCCCCGGAACTGGTCGCCGTAGTTCTTGACCAGTGTTGGTTTTGTTACGCTAGGGTATTCCATCACGCCATCGTTGTCGGTGCCGCCCAAAAACGTGGAAGCTAACAAGGCCTCGCCGGTTTTGCTGAGGCGGGTAATTACTAAGTCAGAACCGTTTTCATAGCGCGGGTTTCCTTCTCCGCCCAAGGGCGATATTGGCGCACCGCCTTTAAAAATGGTGCTATACGCGGTGGCCGAGATAGGGTAGTTGCGTGAGCTAGTGGTGCCCAAAACCAGAAGTTCATCTTTGCTGTTGACCACCAGGCTGTGCGGCGTATCGGTTTCCTGGCCGCCCAAGTACGTGGCATACAATCGGCTGGCCGGGCCCTTTACTTTGGTGTTGTATTTTATGAGCGCAATGTCCCAGTTGCCGTTAAAAGAAGTCATAAACGCGCCCAGTGAAACCGGGTAGCCCACATCGTCTACAATGCCGCCTGAGTACATATTTCCTTCGCTGTCAAAAGTAGCGGTGTAGCCCCAATTGTCGGCGGTAGAACCGCTGAAGGTAGAGAATTCAATAACGGGGTCAATCACCAGCGGCAGCGCGGCGTTATATCCCTGCGGGAAGGAAAAGGAGAGGACCCCATCGGTTAAAACATACTGGCAAGCCACCATCTGCTTTTGGCCGTTTTGGTACTGAAAAGCCACCGGACGGTGTTCGGTTACGGTGCCCACCGAGGTTTCAATTTTCAGGTTTCCGTTTTGCAGGGATAGTCCACTTACGCCTTTGTAAGCAAGTTTTACTTGGTCTGGAGAAAAGCCCGGCGCTACCAATACATCATATTTCAGCTGGCCAGCTTTCTCGTAGAGGGCCACGTCTACGCCGGGGTACAGGTCTTGGTACGTCACTTTGCGGAACGCTTTGGCGCCGCTGCCCCATTTCTGCGGATCATTGCCCAAATAGTAATTTCGGACGCCCGATGTA
>JBBSSO010000139.1:0-5851 GCA_038241905.1 Cytophagales bacterium
AGTTTGCCTATGACCACCAGCAGCTGATACCGGTAAAGCCTTTGCCTGAAGAAGTGATCATTAGCGTGACTGGCAGAGGCTGGAAACTACTGCGCAAAAGCCTCCGGTTTCAGGTAAAACCCGCTGAACTCACCATCCGCGGACTTCCATACGCCAAGCGGTTGCCAGGCCACGCCCTGCGGCCCGCCATCAGCAACGTGCTAGACGGACTTACGCTTAACTTTGTGGTGACAGATACCCTTAGTTTTGACTTTGACCGCCTTACTACTCGCAAAATTCCGTTAGGCATTGATACCACCCTGCTAGTCATAGAGCCGGGCTACGTCTTTGCCGGTCCGGTGCAGATTAGGCCAGACTCTGTTACGTTTACCGGTCCAGAGTTAATCATTGGCGAGTTTCCTAGCCCGTACCTTTTATCAGTGCCAGAACAGTCCTTGAATGCTCCTTTTACCGGCAATGCAGTGCTTACCCATGATTATACCACCTTGGTAAATGCTGATGTAACAGATGCTGAAGTAGCCTTTGGGGTTATTCCTTTGGAGCGCATGGAAGTTACGGTGCAGCCCATTTTACAGAATTTCCCTCCGGGATATTTGCTTCGGATGGTCAATGGACCCATCAAAATTCAGTATTCTTTTCTGCCTCGCCATCGTGCGCTGATTAACCCCGAGCTTTTTACCGTAGCGCTAGATTATCTAAAATTTAACGCCGCTGATTCTACCATCGCACCTTTGGTAATCCAGAAGTCGCCGCTGATTAAACAGATGCTTATTCTGCCCAAGCGGGTTAAAGTTTCTTTGCTTCCTCAATAACTACACATGTTAAAGATAGGAATCACGGGGGGCATTGGGTCGGGCAAAAGCATTGTCTGCCGGTGTTTTCAGTTGCTGGGCGTGCCCGTGTATGATTCTGATTCGCGCGCCAAGTGGGTTATGCAACATGATTTGGACTTGCAGCAGAGTCTCATCCAAACCTTCGGCTCTGCCGTCTATGGGGCTGACAACGCCTTAGATCGCGCGTATTTGGCCCGACAAGTTTTTCATAATGCCGCTGAACTGGCAAAACTCAACGCATTGGTGCACCCGCACGTGCGCCAAGATTTTTACCAATGGGTGGCCAGCCAAACGGGCGCTCCCTACCTTCTAAAAGAAGCGGCCCTCATGTTTGAGTCAAACGCATATACCCACGTAGACCACGTGCTTACGGTATCTGCGCCAGTGCCGCTCCGGCTCTCCAGAACCCTCACCCGCGACTCGCACCGTACCACTGCAGACGTAGAAGCCATCATGGCCAAACAGATTTCTGAAGAAGAAAGACTCAGCAGATCTGCTTTTGTGCTCTACAATGACGGATTGCAATTGGTGCTACCACAAGTAGTAGCGCTGCATGAACAGTTTTTGTCATTAGCGCAACAGAAAATCTCCTAATGTATTTTTGAATTTTTCTGCAAGTTTTGGCCCATTCCACAACAAAATGGTAACCTTGCGTGCTTATATTAACAAAACCCTTTCCTGCCACTCAAACTGAAAATGTAGCGTCGTTACACTGTAACGACGTGTCTCTATGAAACGGAAACGGTTAATTCAGCAACAACCTCTCTCCAGTGCAAAAAGAGGTTTTCGTTGCAATTACGTTTTATCGCTCATTAGTCGCATTTGCTTTGAGAACCACGTCGTTACGGTGTAACGACGCTACAGCGTACTGGACTAGGCAAATGCTTAACATTTCCGGCAACTTGTTAAAACAAACAAAAGCCCTCTGTTTTAGGCCTAATTTTCCAAAAACAGGCCGAAAACAGGAATTTCTACCTAATAACCGGATGGCGGGAAAACGGCTTGGTAGGGTCAAAAAGTTTGCGGTACGTAATGTGGGTTTTGTAAATAACCGCGCCTAACGAGCGAGCCACCAGCATCATCTTCGGGTTGAAATCACCGATCCAGTTCATCTCCATGTCTTGCGGACTATAATCTATCAGGCCCGGGTGCGCAGCCTTCATCATCAAAGCTTCTACCCCTTTGCCTTGGAATTCAGGCACTACCCCAAAAATAAGGCCGAATACTTTTCTGTTTTTGCTTCGTTTAAATCGCCAGAAATGGTACAGAAATTTGACTTTTGACCAAGGCCCGAACTTGCCATTGAGGTGTTTAAAAATCTGGTTCAGCTCTGGCAGCATGATAAAAAACCCAATTGGTTTATCCTGATAATATGCAAAGTTCAGGAGCTGCTCCACAATGGCGGGCTTCATGGATTTCATCAGCTTTAAGGCTTTTTCATACGGAATCTCGGCTGTGCCAGCATGCCCGGCCCAGGCTTGATTGTAGACTTCGCTAAAATCTTTGGCCAGTTTAGGCAAGTTCTTTTTAGACGGATGCCGCACGCTATAGCCCAGGTCTAACTCCAACTGGGCGGCTCTGTCCATAATTTTGGGGCCCAGCGGATCAGGAGCATAACGTTTGTACGTGTATTGCTTAAAGTAAACCTGAAAACCATAAGCCTCAAAAAAGGCCTGGTAATACGGCTGATGGTAGAACATGCCGTAATTGGGCTCCGTGAAACCCTCTACCAACAAACCCCACCACCGGTCGCGCTCACCAAAGTTAATCGGGCCTTCCATGGCATCTACGCCTTGGGTTTGCAGCCAATTCTGGCAGGCATCAAACAAGGTAAAGGCTGCTGTTTGGTTTTCTACGCACTCAAAGAACCCCATCCCGCCCGTGGTGTATTCCGGCCCGTTCTTGGTTTTGTTATTCACAAAAGCGGCCACCCGGCCGATGGTTTGGCCCTCAGAATCTTCCAGAATCCAGCGGATGCTGGAGCCGTTCTTGAAATTGGGATTCTGGGCCGGGTCGAAGACCTGCTCAATGTCTTTGTCCAGCGGCCTTATCCAATTGGGTTGGTCTTGGTAAATAGTAGACGGAAAGTCTAGAAAAGCCTTTACGGTTGAGGGCGAATTAACTTGGCGCAGTTGCATATCCAGAGAACAGTTAGCACAAGCCGCAAAGGTACGCAAATGCAGTAAAACTAAAGAGCAACAGTCGGGCCTGACTTTAAGCTGCCCTACTGAAAACAGTCACCATTGGCAATGTGGGTTTCCAGCCTGTTTTTTTGCAAAACAACGGTAAAACGCATGAATTTGGCTCACTTATTTATTAATGAATTCTCTTATTCTTGCCCTTGTCTCGTCCTGAAATAGTTTAGCCCTTGTTGGTGTTATCACCAACAAGCAGAATTCCGATTGCGGCAGAAATGCAGTCCAGAATGTTGGTGATAACACCAACATTGGCGGAAGGTGCGGACCGCAGGAGACGAGCAGAGAAAACCTCCAAAAGTACCCTCTTCTGGCGAAGTAGGTTTTAAGCCTGTTTTTTCTAAAACAGAGGTAAAACGCATGAATATGTATTATCTATTTGTCACTCAATTATCTTGCTGTGGCCCTTGTTGGTGTTATCACCCACAAGCAGAATTCCGATTGCGGCAGAAAGGCAGTTTAGAATGTTGGTGAGAATACCAACATTGGGCAATTCTACCATCTTCAACTACTCTCATATCTCTTTCATTTGCCTCCTCTACCTATTTATCCTTGATAATAATCTTTCCTTTTAAACTAATAATCTAAAACACTAATACATACTATTTTAAGTTTATTTTTGACTGGACATTCTTGGGCCTTTCAAACCATCTCCAATTAATGTTTTAGCCTTTGGTAAAATATCATAATGTTACTATAATCACCCTTATTTTTGAGCGCTGTTTTAAGTTATTAAAAGTACGAGTAAAAATAATGGCTAAAAAACACAAATTTTTCACTAAATATTTTGATTTGTCTCGTATATCATCTTATATTTGTTTCATAATAGTTTCAGCAATGGATAAGAATACTACTTTAGCAGACTTAGAGAGATTGAAGCAAAGCTTTTTAGAAAAGGCTGCTTTAGTTGATCAAACAATCATGCTATTTAAGTCCTCCCCACAATCAGATATAAATGGAAATAGTTTTTTAGAAGAAGAAGAGCATTCACCATCACCTATTAATGTAAAGTATAGTTCCTTTAAATCTAGATATAGCTACAAACAAAAAATAGCTACTATTCTAACTGCTGAAAATAGGTTTCTAAGTGTGAAGGAAATTACTGATATCATTATCTTGCTTCAACCCCAACTTAAACTTGATGAAGTTAAGAAAGCCGTAGGTAGTGCAAAGTCTTATATGTTAAAAGAAAAGGCAATTGTAAAGTACGTAGTTGGTGCTTCAAATGCTAACAGCTTTTATGGAAGCAAAAATTGGTTAGATGAGAGCGGCCATCCAATGCCTGAACATATGTATGATGAAGCTTTAGTAAATACTAAAGAAAATATTGAAATATAAAAATGGGTAGCCTAAATGGCTACCCAAGGTATTGAGAAAGAAACTGAGGAAAAGAACCTGCTAATGTATAAGGTTCCAAACTTATATAGTAAGGATGATTCGCAGGGCATCGCCTCCATAACGTTGCTTCTTTCAAAATGCAGGTTTGGTTTGCTCAGAACCGATTTGAAAGGCTATCCATTAGGGTAGCCTTTACTGTTTTATACTTCAAATGTAATCTTAAGTTTTAAGAAAGGCAAGAGAACAAAATAAAGGAGGCCGTTTCCGGCCTCCTTTTCCTAAATCAAAGCAAAACTAACTCCTTAACTTCCACACGCCTCACAATCATCTGGGTTATCCAGGCTGCAGGCCATGTCGCTTTGGTTTTGGCCTACGGCGGTGTACATAGGGGCTAGGGTTTCGGCGGCTTGTTTCTCTACCGTGAACTTGATGGCGTCGGCGGCGGCTTTGGTACGGAGGTAGTACATACCCGTTTTAAGGCCGCGTTTCCAGCTGTGGAAGTGCATAGACGTCAGCTTCCCGAAGTTCACGTTAGACACGTGCAGGTTCAGGCTTTGGCTTTGGCAGATATACGCTCCGCGGTCGGCAGACATGTCAATGATGGTTCGCTGGCTAATTTCCCACACCGTTTTGTACAGGTCTTTGATGTTCTGCGGGATGTTGGAAATACCCTGCACCGAACCGTTGGCCGAGATAATGGCATTTTTCATCTGATCATTCCACAAATTGAGGGCAATCAGATCGTTGAGCAAGTGCTTGTTTACAATCATAAACTCGCCACTTAACACACGACGCACATAGATATTAGACGTGTAAGGCTCAAATCCTTCGTTGTTGCCCAGTATCTGCGAGGTAGAGGCGGTTGGCATTGGCGCTACCAACAAGGAGTTGCGCACGCCGTGTTCCAATACTTCGTTGCGTAGCGCTTCCCAGTCCCAACGACCACTTTCAGGCTTTACGCCCCACATATCAAACTGAAAAATACCGCGGCTGATGGGTGAGCCTTCAAACGTCTCATAGGTGCCTTCTACTTTGGCCAAATCTTTAGAGGCCGTCATGGCCGCGAAGTAAATGGTCTCAAAAATATCCTTGTTCAGTTGGGCGGCTTCTTCGCTCTCAAACGGCATGCGCAAGAGCAAAAACGCATCGGCCAAGCCTTGAACTCCCAGCCCTATCGGGCGATGGCGCATGTTAGACTTTTTGGCTTCGGGCACCGGATAATAATTCACGTCAATCACCTTGTTTAGGTTCTTGGTGACGGTGTACGTTACCTCGTAAAGCTTGTCATGGTCAAAGGATTTTACGCCTTTTTCTTCTTTAATATAGCGCGGCAGCGCCAGAGAGGCCAAGTTGCACACGGCAATTTCATCGGCATCAGTATATTCAATAATTTCGGTGCAAAGGTTAGAGCTTTTAATGGTGCCCAGGTTTTGCTGGTTAGACTTGCCATTGGCGTGGTCCTTGAAAAGCATGTATGGCGTGCCG
>JBBSSO010000140.1:0-5793 GCA_038241905.1 Cytophagales bacterium
CCCTGGAACATGTATGATTTGCTGGTGGACTTCTTAGATTTGAATGACATTCCGGCTGGCCCGCTTCTGCTTCGGGATTTTGGTTTGTTGCAGAATAAGTTTTTTGGCTCAGACCACATGAGCCACAAATACAAAGAAATTCAGAACATTTTACTAACTTATCCGCACCTGAATTTTATCTTGATTGGCGATAGCGGCCAAGAAGACGCGCCCATTTACCGCGAGGTTATCAAGGCTTTTCCGGGGCGTATTATTTGCGCTTATATTAGAGATGTTAACGTGCCAGAACGTGCCCAGATTGTAACCGAAATTCAGGAAGAACTTTCAGGCACTGTAGAAATGATTCTAGTAAAAGACACCGCCGAGGCCGCAAAGCACGCTGCCAGTCTTGGCCTTATCTTCCATCAAGAAATTGAAAAAGTAGAAGAGCAAACCCAAATTGACCAAAGCGATTCTCCCGGCACGGCTACTCACCAAAAGCCAGCTCCAACTAGCAAGGACATAAAAAAATAAGTTTTGCGTTTGCGTAAACCTTTATCATTCAAAAGAAATCTAGAGCCATAATTTTCTGTTTTCGGCCTGTTTTTACAAAAACAGGCCGAAAACAGAAAACCTTCACCTTTAACTTTTTGTAGGGGAAATTTCAGAATAAAAGTGAGACTTTTTTGACTACAAGAAGAAAGCGTTCACCTATTTCATCCAATTTTTAATGTACTCGCTGCCGCCTAACTGGTTCATGTTACGGACTATGTTGCGGCGACGGCGCAAGGTGTAGCCAGAAGGTTTGGCCGCCGAATAACGGATGGGATTGGGTAATACTGCCGCCAACAGTGCTGCCTGCTGCCGACCAAGCTTATCGGGGGTAGTCTTGAAAAATTTCTGGCTAGCGGCATGTACACCAAATACATGGTCGCCCATTTCGGCAATGTTTAGGTACACTTCCATAATGCGTTCTTTGCCCCAGAGCTGCTCAATAAGAAACGTAAAATACATCTCCACCCCTTTTCTAAAGTAGCTTCGGCCGTGCCATAAAAATACGTTTTTGGCCACCTGCTGGCTAATGGTACTTCCGCCAATGGTTCTTTTGCTGGACATGTTGCGTTCAAACGCCATTTTTATCGCCTTAAAATCAAACCCACTGTGCACCAGAAACAGTTGATCTTCGGCGGCTATAACGGCCAAAGGCAATTGCAAAGACATGTCTTCTAACTGTACAAACTGGTACTTGATATGATTTTCTTTATCCGGCTCTGCCGATGGTGATGATCGTTTGGCAAGCATGTACAAAGTAACGGGCGGGTCTAGCCACCGGTAGGCCATCACCCAAAGAATTGAAAGCAGGAAAAGCACTAGGCAGAGCTTCCAAAAAACACGCAGCGCAGCAGACCAAGTAAAAGTAAGGGAGGGGGCAGACATTGCGCGAAGATAATAAGAGCAGATTTAAACTTGTCTTTTCAGCTGCAAAATAGCACCGGTCATTATTTTATTTTGCTCTCCCTCAGGAACATTTCCACGTAGAATAAACCTGTTTTCGGCCTGTTTTCCAGAAAACAGGCCTAAAACAGGTAGGCAATAGCTGCCTTTTAAAAAGTCACACTCGTTTTTATGAAACAAGCATAAACATTTCCGGGCAGTATGTTCTTAAGTGTTTAAATTAGAGTTTCATAAACTGATAAAAAGCGATGAGCCGATTTCTACCTCTTTTCCCGCTTAATCTTGTTGTGTTTCCGGGTGAGAAACTTAACCTTCATATTTTTGAGATGCGCTATCGGCAACTCATTACGGAATGCCACGCGCAGGGAACCACCTTCGGGATACCGGTATATCTAGAAAAAGGCTTGGGCGATTATGGAACCGAGGTCAAAATTCTATCCATAGAGAAGCAATACGCCACAGGCGAAATGGACATTAAAACCCAGGGTCTGGGAATTTTTAAAATCAAAGAATTTCTGCGGCAAGCTCCAAACCGCCTCTACCCTGCCGGAGAAATTGAAGATGTAACTTCATTAACGCATGTAGATTCTGACCAGCAAAAACATCAAGAAATCAGAGAACTCTTAAGCCAGTTACATAGCGCACTCGGCATTCTTTCTGTGATGTTGAAATTACCAGCTACTTTTACATCGTATGACGTAGCCCACCATTTGGGATTTTCTACAGATCAAGAATATCAATTATTGCAATGCTTAGAAGAAAGCAAAAGGCTAACTATAATTCTGCAACATTTGAGAGCTATCTTGCCGGTTGTGCAAGAAACAGAGCGTTTAAAGGAACGCGTTAAGCTTAACGGGCATTTCAAAAATTTGCCCGCGCCTAACTTTTAAGTCCAAAAGAAAGTAAGAGATAGAAACGTAATACGTCACGCTTCTCAGTAATAAAGACAAAAGAAATTTCTCTTTGCCTGCAACGCGTACAACCACCCGGCATGATTCTAAAAATTGCGCTGATTCTCTTTGTTTTATTCCTCTTTTGGCTTGCTTGGTCCTATTGGCGAGAACTCAAATACCGTAAAAAGCCTTTTTATGGACTTCGTGACATTGGTTGGCGGCAATCCTGTCCACCTAATATTCAAGAAAAAATCCATTCCATCGCCTTAGTTGGAGATTTGGGCAACGCTGGTCCTGTCACTGATGACCCAGTTATGCAGAGCATAAAATCTTGGCTAACCCAAGAAGGTCAAAAAAGCACTATTCTTTTTTTAGGCGATAATATTTACCCAGTGGGGCTGCCACCCGAAGGACACCGTCATTATCAGGGCGCTCGGCAAAAGCTGTCTTTTCAGTTAGATTTATTCAAGGGGTACAACGGCAAAGCTATTTATTTGAGCGGAAACCATGACTGGAACAAAGGCCGGAAAAATGGTTTAAGTTACGTCTTGCGTCAGGAGGATGTAATTACCAAGCACTTAAAAGATCCTACGTCGTATCTGCCAGCACAAGGCGCGCCGGGTCCTGTTACGTGGCCTATCAGCGACAAAGTAATTGTCATCATTATTAATACCCAGCGGTGGGTGCAAAAAGGGTTAGTAAATAGAAAGGTAAAAAACGAATTTGGATTAAACGAGACAGAAGTTTTTTTCCAAGAACTGCAAGCTTTATTAAATCAAAACAAAGACAAGTTTATTTTGGTGGCTGCGCATCATCCGTTGTACAGCAATGCGCTGCACGGCGGTAAATTTACTGTTAAACAGCAGCTGTTTCCGCTCACCTTTGTTCACAAAAAAGCCCTTATACCTTTGCCGTTGCTGGGCTTAGCTTTTAGGTTATACCGCACGTACATAGGCGCTACCGAAGACATGTCTTTTCCACCTTATAAGCGTTTCAGGAAAAGAATTCTAAAGCTCCTACATCCGTACAACAATGTTTTTTACGTGGGTGGCCACGACCACAACCTGCAGTATTTTCAAGTAAAAGGAAATCATTATGCGGTAAGTGGCGCCGGCAGCAAAACTAACTTTGTAGCCAAAGGCGGCAAAGCTACATTCTCTCATGAGCACAAAGGGTTTATGGTCTTAGACCATTACCGAGACGGGTCTGTGTGGTTAAAAGTGCTGGAACCAACCGGCCAGCCGAATGACCCGACGGTCGTGATGTTCCAAAAATGTGTGTATCCTAAAACCTAAAAATCCTGCACAACCTCTAAGGGCAGAATAACCTTAAGACTTCTGGGTAAAACTTTAAAATGAATTTCCTTAGCAGACGCAATGGGCTCCCCGTCTATTTGTAGGTGCTCTGCCGATGGGTTTTTAATAATAGCTTCCTGACAACTAAACCGTTGTGAAAAATCGCTTTCATCTATAGCATCGGTATACATTTGATAAAGTAGACCTAAACTAGCCGTTTTAGGAAATGGCTCCAAGATAAAAATCTCAAACAAGCCATCATTGATGACACCTTTGGGGTTAAAAGTAACGTTGCTCCCAAAAGCTTTTGCATTGGTAATGGCTACCATAAAAGCATCACCTTGAAACACTATTTGACCATCAATTATAACGGTATATTCTTTTGGTTCATAATTAATAAACTCTTGGAGGGCGATCCAGGCATAAGCGCCGGGTCCGCGGGTCTCCCCAGAATCAAACTCTTTGATTACCAAAGCATTAAATCCTACATCACATAAATGAATGCATACCATGCCATTCACCAGTAATGTATCAATACTTTTCTCATTGTAATTAGTCAAAACATGCAGAGCTTCAAAAAAATCTTGCGGAATATTTAGATCTTTAGACAATCCGTTTCCAGAGCCATGGGGCACAATAGCCAGAGCTATTTCTGTACCTATCAGTAGTTTGGCAACCAAACTAACGGTCCCGTCTCCACCCACCGCTACCACAATGTCAGGAGCTTGTTCAGAAAGTAACTTTTCTATATGCTTTTCGTCTTCGTCACCGGTGGTGGAATAAAATACGGAATCTAACTTTTGCTGGCGGCAGAAGCGTTCAATTTCTTCATATACATCTTCCTTGTCTATTCCTCCAGCAATGGGATTAATGACAAATAGCAGTTTAGTCATGGCAAAGGGAAACGCCTGTTTTGAGGCTATTTTTTGAAAAACAGGCCTAAAACGCTTTTTATTTTATTAAGCCTGCTGGCACTCCGTTGGGAAATGCTTTGGCAATGGCCTGCTCAATTTCGGTGACCCGGTTTTCTGGATTAGGGTGGGTCTGAAAAAATTCAGCACCTCCCCTTCCACCACCTTCTGCTAGCACCGCCATTACCTGTATCATGGCTCTTGGGTCATAGCCTGCCTGAGAAGTAAACGTTACCGCTAAATGATCTGACTCTAATTCATCGTCTCGACCGTATTTCAGGTTTAGGATTTTGCCCACCATAGCAGCAGCCGCAGCGGCACTGGCCGAGGATGGATTCTGCGGGTCATACGTAGCAACAGCCGCCGCGCCAGTTAAACCTTGAGTAAGGTTAGATTTAGCAATTTGTTCTGCTGAATGCCGTGCTACTACGTGCCCAATTTCGTGACCCAATACGCCTGCCACCTGTCCTTCAGAAGAAAGTCGCTTTAACAAACCTGCTGTTATAAAAACTTGCCCTCCTGGTAAGGCAAATGCATTGATTGTATTTTCATCGGCTAACAAATGGAAATCAAATTGGTATGGAGTTTCACTGGCTTTGGTGTTCTGCACCAAGCGTTGCCCTATCTCTCTTACCTTAGCGCGTGCTTCTTGATCTGGGTGCAAGCCTCCGTATTGCGCGGCTATTTCTGGGGCTGCCTGCAAACCCAGGGCTATTTCTTGATCAGCGCTCATATTGATATGCTGGGTTTCACCGGTTACTGGGTTATACTCGCGGTTACACCAATATGTGAGCAGTGAAAACCCAGCAATCAGCAAACCAATCAATAACCGAAAAGATCCTTTCATTTTTATAATATTTTAGGGCGAGGTATTACCCGGTAGAAAGCAACTCTGGGTTTTTCTCTTTTGATGAAGAAAACGGTTTATCTTTTACTAAGTTACAGAAGTATCTGTAATATCTATTTATTAAAATATCTTGGTGTATAGAAATTTTTCTATACCTTTTAGATTACACTTACGTAAGATGTTCATGCGCACCATGGCGTGCGTCTACACAAAACCATACAAAAATGAATTTAAAAAGAACTTTCGGTGCCATTTTAACGATCCTAGGGATTGTGGGCATTATTTGGGGAGCCTATGCTTTTATATCTGGTGGCGATTCTGTGGGAGGAATTTCTATGAATCAGTTTTCATCGGTGGTTCCATTTATTGTAGGTCTAATTTTCTTCCTCACGGGCAGTAGCCTAATTAAAAAC
>JBBSSO010000141.1:0-5727 GCA_038241905.1 Cytophagales bacterium
ATTTTGGGCCTCACCATCGATTACGGACCTTTTTCTTTCTTAGACGATTACGACCCGCTCTTTACGCCCAACACCACCGATTTGCCGGGCCGCCGGTACGCGTTTAGTCGGCAACCGTCTGTTGCGCAGTGGAATTTGGGTTGTCTGGCCAGTGCCATAGCCCCGCTTTTTGAAGATACCGATCAACTAGTAGCGGTGTTGGAGGGGTATCCTGCGATATTTTCTAAAAAGTACCAAGCCATGCAGGGTCGTAAACTGGGTTTAGACCACGTAAAAAGTTCAGACCTCACGCTGTTGGAGCAACTGGAAAATACCCTCACCACCTTGCAACCCGATATGACCATTTTTTACCAGCTGCTGATGGATATTTCGGATGAAAACGTGAGTAGTCCAGAAGCGGCGATAGAGTTTTTTACTTCCAGTTTTTACACGGAACCATCGGTTGAAAAAGGCAAAATATTATTTCAATTTTTGACGGCTTATCGTGCCCGGATAAAAGAGAACAGCATATCCATGGCAGAGTCTAGGGAATTAATGCGCCTGGCTAATCCGCGTTTCATTCTCCGGAATTATCTTTTGCACCAGGCCATTGAGGAATTGACCATCGGCAAGGATGATCTTTTTGTAAAATTACAGCAGGCCCTTAAGCAACCTTATTCAGACCAATTTGATGATTTTTTCAGCAAGCGACCCGATTGGGCCAGCCAGAAAGCGGGTTGTTCCATGCTTAGTTGCAGCTCTTAATCCGGAATAAAACAAAAGTCGGCCTCATCTTTAACCAGAATGTAAGCGCGTTTCCAGGGTTTATCACCAAGCATTTGCCATTTGTGGCCTTTGCCGGTTAGGTCGGTGGCTAGGAGAACATCTCCGGCGGTTAGGGTGAAGGTTTCGCCGGTGCTGGTGGTAAAAAGGAGCGTGCCTTCTAGGGTCAGCACGTATTGCAGCGTGGGCGCGGGGTGCCAATCGTAAAAAGTTTGGGGAGGTGTTTCTTTGAATTGGATGGCGGTGGCGGTGGTTAACGTGCGGTCTTGCATGCGACCAATGGTGACCCGGGAATCTCCGTTAGCATCGGTATAAAGTTTGTAGGCTCTAATCATGGAGGTTTAATTTTCCTCCTTCTACGCGGTTGCCCTCTGTTTGGCTGCTTATCAAAGGCCAATTTGTTTTTTTGTCGAGGGCCATCGAACCGAAATAAAAAAGCCACTCCTGATAATAGGGAGTGGCTTTTTGTGATTTTGCTACCGAAGTTTAACCCAGCCAGGCGGACCAAGGAATGCGGAGCAAGACTAGGATTAAGCCCAATACGTAAAAGATAGAAATACTTTTAAAACCCGCGTTGGTACCCAACTGGCGCTTGGCGCGCGAATACCCGATGGTAATCAAAATAACCGCAATGATCATCATGAGCGGATGTTCCAGAAAATAAAGGCGCGAAGTGGGGTCTTTCATGCCAGCGCTGGAAAAATTTGACAAGCCCAGCGGCGATACAAAATAGAGAATCAAGCCAATAACCCATTGCAAATGCATGGGAATTAGCCCTAGCAAACTGATTTTGCGGTCTTTGTCAGAATACGTTTTATTTCCGAAAAGGCCTGCCAACGCGGAGGCCACGGAAATTAACAGACCTAGAAGTACCAGGTAAGCTAAAAATGAATGAAGGTGTTGCAATCCGGTTTCCATAGTGTTGAGGTTGGTTGGTGGGTAAATATACGCATTAGCAGGTAGGTGCCCAATAGCCCGGCTCGTAAAATTACTTGGGGACTAAGAGCATGTTTAAATTTGTCTTTTGCGCTACAAACAGGCATCAAAAGAACCTGACTTTGCCTTTTTCTCTCACCATAGCGCTGCTATGTTGCTCATAAAACGCTTCGTCAGAACCTTTCGCTTCCTGTTTTCGCCGGCAAAATCAAAACTTAAACAAGCTCTAAGTGGCTCGCTGGGCCAACCTGTTTTCGGCCTGTTTTTCCAAAAACAGGCCGAAAACAGGAAATTCATTTTCCTGACAACTGAAAGAAATGGTTGCTGCTTCTGTCTCCGGCGTTTCGCCAGCTTATGAAGTTTTTTTACCGCCAGTTTACCTTCGGGAATTTCTGCATCAACCTTTGTTTCAAGGCAGCATATTCTTCGTCCCAGAAATAAGGCAGGCTGTTCACCACTTTCAAAGGCTTTAAATCTGGCGTAAGTAAATGCAGGGCCACGCCTACGTCGCCACCGTCAACGGTGGGCGAATTCTCCCAGTCCAGCACATCTTGCAGGCGTATTTCCATGATAGGCGATTGCCCGTTGTCTGGGTAATACAGTTCCATGGCATGCCCGTCTGGGAGGGTGAGCGTAGCCGGTGCCAGTTCTTCTAAGCGTGCTTTCTGTTCCTGGGTTAGCATGTTATGCAGCAGGGGCAGTAGGTCAATCTCCCGCAGGTCTTCGCCAATTTCTACGTCTTCTAAATGATAGGCCAGCCACTCTTGGCAGGTCAGGAGCAGGGTAGGGGTGCTAATATCGGGGAAGCCTTCGGTGGGGTGCCACTTTCTAAGGCAGAGCACGCGGTTTTGGTACTGCTTGACCGCTTCAGAAAAGTTTAGCCAATCTTCGCCTTCGCGTTTGATGGTGTCACAGATGGCCTGGATTAGGAAGCGCTCGTCGGGCTCGGGCAGTGGCTTGCTTTGGAGCACGATACTCCCAATGCGCATATCGCGGGACGCGGTGAGTTCGCCTTCCTCGGGGTCCCAAGTCACCACGTCTTTCTGCTTCACCAGCGGAGCCAGATCCTTGGGGTTGAGCGGCGAAGCCAGAAAGATGCGGCCCGGTCCGTCGCCGCCGGCGTGCAGATGCGCAATAGCCAGCCAAGGATCGCGGGCCAGGTCGTCGCGGTGGCCCGCCGAGGCGTATTTGCCGTTGGCCAGCTGAAACTGGGCATTATTGCCGGGCCGGGCGTAGGCGATGCGCTCTGGGTAACAGTTGGCCAGCAACACCCCGGTTTCATACGGGTCTACCGCTGTATTATCGGGCTCAATAGTAAACATGCGCCGGTAAGAGGCGGCAATCTTGTCAATCTTGGCAAAACGCTTTTGGTGCAATTGCTCGTGGCGGGTGCGCCGGAGGGCCTCTATGCGCAGGTTCAGGTCGATGCCCGCTTCTCGCGGCAAGGGGTCGCGTTCCTCTAACAAAGCGGCAATGTCGGTGGCCAAGGCGAGTTGCTCGCTTTCTTGGGCGGCCAGCAGCATGTGGGCTAGACGCGGGTGCGTGGGCAGGCCGTGCATTTTGCGGCCGTGCTCCGTGATGCGCCCGTTTTCCAAAGCGTTGAGCTGGTGCAAGGTTTCCTGGGCTTGCAACAAAGCAGCTTTGGGCGGCGGCGTGAGCCAGGTCAATTGCCGGATGTCTATGATGCCCCACGCGGCCATGTCCAGCACCAACGGGGCCAAATCTGCTTCCTGAATCTCTGGGGTGCGGTGCGGGGACAGCCGGGCGTGCAGTGCCTCGGTCCAGAGGCGGTAACAAGTACCGGGGCCCAACCTTCCAGCCCGACCCGCCCGTTGGTCGGCGGCGTCTTTGGAGATGCGCACGGTCTCCAGTCGGCTCAGGCCGGTGGCCGGGTCAAAGCGCTGGGTTTTGGCAAAGCCCGTGTCAATGACCACGGTTACGCCTTCAATGGTCAAACTGGTCTCGGCGATGGACGTAGCCAGCACCACTTTGCGCTTGCCGTGGCGGTCGGGCATAAGGGCGGCGTACTGCTTGCCCGAGGGCAACATGCCGTACAGCGGATGGACGGCCACGTCCCGCAGGCCGCGCCGCAACAGGGCCTCTACTTTTCTGATGTCCTGTTCGCCGGGCAGAAACACCAAGATATCGCCTTCTTTTTCTTGCAGGGCCTTCCGCACGGCGCGGTCGGCCATTTCTGGGAGCAGTTGGGCATCGGTTTCGCCGGCGTACTGTACGTCTATGGGGTATTGCCGGCCTTGGCTCTGCACAGCGGGCGCACTGAGCAAACGGGTAAGCTGCGGCATGTCTAGGGTGGCGCTCATGACCAGAATGCGGAGGTCGGGGCGCTGGTTGGCCTGCGCTTCTCTACACAAGGCCATGGCCACGTCTGCGTGGATGCTGCGCTCATGGAACTCATCAAAAATAACCAGTCCCACGCCTTTAAGCGCATTGTCTGAGTGCAGCATGCGGGTGAGAATGCCCTCGGTGACTACCTCCAGGCGGGTTTTCTCGGAGATGCGGTTCTCAAACCGGATGCGGTAGCCCACGGTCTGGCCCACGGCCTCGCCCAGCAGTTGCGACAGGCGTTCGGCAATGGTGCGAGCCGCCAACCGACGGGGTTCCAACATGATAATTTTCTGACCCTTGAGCCAGGCTTCTTCTAAGATAGCCAAGGGAAGCAACGTACTTTTGCCCGCCCCCGGAGGCGCGTTGACAATGAGCGTGTTCTGAGCGGCCAGGTGTTCCCGGACAGAAGGGATGATTTCTCGAACGGGCAGGTCTATGGTAAATGGATTGAAAGACAAGGGGAAATATTAGTGGAAAGGCACTATTACAGTATCCCTGTTGCGCCTCGTGCAAATTTACATAAATTGGTGGAAGAGGCTTTGAAAAGCATTTTTTAGGTTTATACCTTATTCTTGAATATTGTAAGGAGAAATTTCGATCTGATATATAATTATAGACCAAAACACACTAAAATTTTAATTCTTTACCTATTATTCATTAGAAAACGCATATATTACTATCTCAAAATTATCACTCTTCAAGAATAAAAATGTACCACGATCCCAGAGAACTTGCCAAAGTTCTTCAACAAATTTTAGCATCTGATTCAAAAAGAATTGGGTTTTTAACTGGTGCTGGTAGTTCAATGGCTGCTACAAAGATTGTTGAAGACAAGTTGACGCCTTTAATTCCAGGAGTTAACTCAATGACAACAACCATTCTTAATTCTATAGATGATCCAGATTTAAACGTTGCTTTAAGTGAAATCAAAGAAGAATTAAAAGATGTTGAACAACCTTTTTTGTTGGAAAATATACTTTCCTTTATTATTCTTAAAATTCAAGTAGTTGGAAATGGAAAGCTTTGCGAATTGGATAAAGCTAGATGGAAGGTGTTGAAAAATATTTTTAAAGAGGGCGTTAAGGGATTAATTGAAGTGCATAAAGATCCAACTCTTGATAAAGAAGCACTTTTACATACTTCTTTTGCTAAGTGGGTAAAAAACGTTAGTAGAAAATATTCAATTGAAGTATTTACAACAAATTATGATTACTTGTTTGAAATAGGATTTGAGCAAGTTAATCTTCCATATTATGATGGTTTCGTAGGAAGTTTTACTCCGTTTTTTGATCCTACAAGCGTTGAATACGATGACCAAATGCCTAAGTGGACGAAACTGTGGAAGTTACATGGTTCATTGGGATGGGAGTATGATAAAGCTAATAAGAAAATTATTAGGAGTAGGGATAAAGAACAAGATGGTATTATGGTATACCCCACTTTATTGAAATATGATGACTCAAGAAAGCACCCATATATTAGCTATATGGATCGGCTTTCCTCTTTTTTAAGAAAGGAAGATGGAGTAATTTTTATTTGTGGTTATTGAAGTAGGCACTTGTTTAATGGCACAAATTTGCATAAATTACCTAACATTAAGGTAGTTATATGGAGAAGAAATTCAAGAGCCTGTCCCTGTTCGATTTCCAGTCCCGGTTCCCCGACGACGACGCCTGCCGCTCG
>JBBSSO010000142.1:0-5707 GCA_038241905.1 Cytophagales bacterium
GTATCTAGCTACGGCTACGGAAATCTGGTTTACATTACGCATCCCAACGGGCTAATAACCACGTACGCGCACTTAAATCACTTCGCGCCACCGCTGGCTAGTGTGCTGTTGCAACTACAGTATCAGAAAAAAGAATTTGACGTGGAATTACTGCCCACAGAAAACCAGTTTCCGGTAAAGAAAGGCGATGTGTTTGCTTACTCGGGCAATACGGGCGGCTCAGGCGGACCACATTTGCATTTTGAAATCCGCGATCAGAAAAACCACCTTTTAAATCCCTTGCAGTACGGTTTTACTGAAGTTGTTGATAGCGTGGCGCCCACCATTTATAATTTCGCGCTAAAACCGCAAGGCATTGAAGCGCGCGTGCACGGAGAATTTGCCCGCAAAGAATTTAAGCCTGTTAAGCAGGGCAACGGGTATTCCTATCCAGATACGCTGACTGCCAGCGGTTGGCTGGGGCTTGAAATTCAGGCCATCGACCAATATACAGGTGCGCCCAACCACAACGGCGTGCAAGCCATGGAACTGCTTATTAATGGAAAGCCAGCGTACCGGCATATGCTCAACAATATTCCGTTTGATAAATCGCGGCAAATATCGGCACACATCAATTTTAAAGCTTTAAAGCTGAGTAACAAAGCGTTTCAGCGGCTCTACATCGCCGATGGTAATCAATTGCCCATTTACGAGGTAGATGCAAATCGGGGGAAATTTAAGGTAGAGGACGGAAAAATCTATGAAGTAGTGGCTATCCTGAAAGACTCTTACAACAACTCCACGCAACTGCGGTTTATGCTGCGCGGCGAAAGTAGCGCTTACAAAATGTTGGCTACGCCCAAAGTTATTAAGCCCAAAGTAACGCATGAAGTGATAGAAAGCATCTTAAAAATCACGGCCGCAGACACGGCAAAAATTGCCCGGAACTTAGACTTGTATATCGGTCAATATAAGTACGTGGTTATTCCGTCTTACACCTCGGCGGCTGGTTCTGTGTATTTATACAATCTTATTGGCGGCCTCCCTGATTCTGCTGATTTAGGAGGAGTTAAAACGAAATTCAATTTTAGCCACCTTATTCCGCCCGGCACAGAGTTTATGTACAGCAACCGGTTTATGGACATTACCTTCGCGCAGCAATCTTTGTATGATACTTTGGTTCTGCAAACGTCCCACAGCGGGCTAGACGTGGTGTCTATCAACAATCCGCTGGTAACGCTTTTTCAACCAGCCAAAGTAACCATCCGGCCTAATCAAATGCCCAAAGATAAAACCAAGGCGAGGGTGTATGACTTAGGATGGGGGAAATCTAGTAAGTTTTTAGGTGGCACTTGGGAAGGAGATGCCATCACGTTTCAGGTAAAAGACCTGGGCAAATTCAAGGTTTTAAGCGATACTGTGGCGCCTACCATCAGGCTGGTCAAAAAATCTTCTTCCGAAATAAGTTTCAGGATCCGGGATAATCTCTCTGGCATCGCTTCCTGGACGTGTGAGGTAAACGGCCAATTCTTGCTGCTTAAATGGGAGCACAAAAACGCCACGCTCACGTCAGAACGCCTAGATAAAACCGTACCTTTGGCGGGCAACGTGGTGCTGCGCGTCAAAGATTCTGTCGGCAACGAAGCCGTATTTACCACTAAAATTTAGGTATTTTTGGCTGCTGAATAAATAAGCCATTTGACAAACAACCCGTTTTCTACTTTATGTTTTAGGCTTCTTTTTACAAAAACAGGCCTAAAACAGAAAGCAGAATTAGTAGATAAAAACGAAAAAGAGCATGTTAGAAATCGGCCAAATTGCCTCAGATTTTGCGGTAAAAGACCAGAACGGAAACGTGGTAGAACTATCCTCTTTCCGCGGAAAGAAAGTTATTTTGTACTTCTATCCCAAAGACAACACGCCCGGCTGCACAGCACAAGCCTGCAATCTCCGCGACAATTACCAAGAGTTGTTGGACCAGGGTTTTGTGGTGTTGGGTGTGAGCGTAGACGACGAGGCATCTCATCAGAAATTCATCGAAAAATTTGAGCTGCCTTTTCCGCTGCTAGCCGATACGGAGCATGAGATAGTAGAAAAATACGGCGTTTGGCAGGAGAAAAACATGTACGGCCGCAAATACATGGGCACCATGCGCTACACGTTTGTCATTGACGAAGAAGGAGCCATTGAAGACATCATCAAAAAAGTAGACACCAAAAACCATTCGGCCCAGCTTTTAAAATAGAACCTAGTTTTAAGCAACATAGCGTTCCGCAATATTTTCAACCAAGATTATAAATATCGGGTTAGTTTTGCTTTAATTTTGAAAAAACAGGCCTAAAACGGTAGTCGTTATTTATCCAGATCACATCTAATTAAAGTATATGAACCCCTTTAACTACAACACAGATCAGCTTCTAGACGTGGCCCACCAAGTGCGCCGCGATATTGTTAGAATGGTGCACGCGGTCAATTCTGGGCACCCCGGCGGCTCTTTGGGTTGTACGGAGCTTCTGGTTTCTTTGTATTTCAAGCAGATGACGCATAAGCCTGAGTTTAACATGGACGGCATCGGCGAGGATCTTTTCTTTTTGTCAAACGGTCACATTTCGCCGGTTTGGTACAGTGTGCTAGCCCGCGCTGGTTATTTTGATGTTAAAGAACTAGCTACGTTCCGAAAGCTAAATTCTCGTTTGCAAGGCCATCCCGCCACTGAAGAAAACTTGCCGGGCATCCGGATTGCCTCTGGTTCTTTGGGGCAAGGACCCTCCGTTGCCATCGGCGCAGCCCAAGTTAAAAAACTTAACAACGATGATAAATTGGTGTATGTGCTCACCGGCGATGGAGAATTGGAAGAAGGCCAGGTCTGGGAAGCTGCCATGTACGCCGCCCACCACAAAGTAGATAACCTAATTTGGACGGTTGATTACAACGGCCAGCAAATTGACGGGCCGGTAGATGCCGTAATGAGCTTGGGCAACCTGCGCGCCAAATTTGAGTCTTTCGGTTGCAAAGTGCTGCACTGTGAAAACGGAAACGATTTTGCCCAACTGCTTCCGGTATTAGAAGAAGCCAAAGCTTTAACTGGGCAAGGTTTGCCAATTGTTTTGTTAATGAACACGCAAATGGGCTTCGGCGTGGACTTTATGATGGGCTCGCACAAATGGCACGGCGTGGCGCCTAATGATGCGCAGCTGCAAGAAGCTTTGCTGCAACTAAAGGAAACCTTAAACGATTATTAATTTTTCTACCGGCAGCCCCGCGCTGCCGGTTTTTTTCTTGTGGTATGAATTTGGTGCGCACCGCTGGTCTTTGGATACTTTGCCTGCTCTTATTGAGTACGGCCTTGCCGATGAGTGCCCAAACCAACCAGCCGGTTGCAAAAAAAACCAGGTTGCTTTTTTTGCTTGATGCATCTGGTAGCATGTTTGCGAAATGGGAAAACAGCGAACGCTGGACCGTGGCCAAAGCCATGCTGTCTAAAATGGCTGATTCTTTAGATACTTACCAAGATTTAGAAGTGGCGCTGCGCGTGTATGGCCACCTTTCTCCCGCCCAAGATAGAAATTGCAAAGATACCCGGCTAGAAGTGCCGTTTGGCAGCAAAAATGCCGCTGCTATTAAGCAAAAACTGGCACAAATTACACCCAAAGGAAATACGCCCATCACCTACTCGCTGGAGCAGGCGGGAAATGATTTTCCGGTAGATGCCAATGCCCGCAACATCATCATTATTATTACTGATGGTTTAGAAAGCTGCAACGGCGACCCGTGTGCTACATCGCAAGCACTGCAGAAAAAGAATGTTTTCCTGAGGCCGTTTATCATTGGCTTAGGAGATGACCCCGGTTATCAGCAGCAGTTTGGTTGCATGGGCAATTACTACAATGCCGCCGATATCAAGACCTTCCAGAAGGTGATGGAAAACGTGATCAACCTGGCGTTGAAGAAAACGACGGTTTCAGTAGAACTGACTGATGGCCAAGGTAAAGCTGTGGAAACCAACGTGAACATGACTTTCCTGAACAGCGCCACCAAGCAGGTTGAGTACAACTTAGTGCATTACATGACTGCCGCCGGCAAACAAGAAAAGCTGGAAATAGACGCGTTGCTGACCTATAATTTAGTGGTGAGCACGCTGCCAACCGTGACGGTGCAAAACCTAGATATTCAGCCCGGTCAGCACAATGTCATTAAAATAAAGGCTCCGCAAGGTTACCTATATCTGCGGCAAGATGCTCCTACTTCCTATGGGCAAATACTGGCTTTGGTGAAACAAGCGGGTCAACAGGAACTGTTGAACGTGCAGCCCTTCCCGAGTCAACATAAATACCTGTCCGGCAATTATGAGGTGGAACTGCTTACTTTGCCACGCATAAAACAAAGCGTTTCTATTAAGCAAGGACAAGCCAGTACCATCACGTTTCCGCCGCCGGGCATCTTTAACATCACCCAAGACCTGAAAGGTTACGGCAGCATTTACGCGTTAGACAGCAACGGGCAGCAAAACTGGATTTATAATATACCTGATGGCAGCAGCAAACTGAGTCTGCCCATGCAACCGGGCCAGTACCGTATTGTTTTTAGAATCCGTACCGCTTTAAGCAGTAAGTTTACTTATACCAAAGACTTCACCATCCATTCAAACCTTACTACCACGATAAAACTTTTTAAGTAGATATGAAGGATTTCCCTTACTCTGAATCAAAAGACACCCGCTCCGGTTTCGGGGCTGGCCTGCTGGAGCTTGGCCGTACCAACCCCAATGTAGTAGCCCTTTGCGCCGATTTGATCGGTTCTTTAAAAATGGGAGATTTCCAGAACGAGTTTCCGGAACGCTTTTTCCAGGTAGGCATTGCCGAAGCTAACATGATTGGTTTGGCGGCGGGTATGACCATTGGCGGCAAAATACCGTTTACGGGTACGTTTGCCAACTTTTCTACAGGCCGCGTGTATGACCAAATCCGGCAGTCGGTCGCTTACTCCAGCAAAAATGTGAAGATATGTGCTTCGCATGCGGGTTTAACCTTGGGCGAGGATGGCGCTACACACCAGATTCTGGAAGATGTGGGCATGATGAAAATGCTACCTCACATGACCGTTATTAATCCCTGCGATTATAACCAGACCAAGGCTGCTACGTTGGCCATTGCTGAGCATGTAGGCCCGGTTTATTTACGTTTTGGACGCCCTGTGGTACCTAATTTCACCCCCGCCGACCAGAAATTTGAGATTGGAAAAGCCTTAATGCTCAACGAAGGCAAAGATGTGACTATTTTGGCTACCGGGCATTTGGTTTGGAAAGCGATTTTAGCTGGAAAACTCTTAGCAGAGCAAGGCATTGATGCTGAAATTATAAACATCCACACTATTAAACCATTAGACGCGCAAGCTATTCTGGAATCGGTTAAGAAAACGGGCTGCGTGGTAACCGCCGAAGAACACCAATTAAACGGCGGCTTAGGCGAATCAGTGACCCGTTTGCTGGCCCAACAATTGCCAACGCCCGTTGAGTTAGTTGGCGTAGATGATTCTTTTGGGGAAAGTGGCACGCCCGAGCAACTGATGGAAAAATACGGCCTCACCGAGCAAAATATTGTTGCAGCGGTACAGCGCGTGATCGCCCGCAAATAATTTTTTCATTTCTGCCGAAGCAATAAAAACGCTTGCTGTTTTAGGCCTGTTTTTCAAAAAACAGGCCTAAAACAGCAAGCGTTTTACCATAGAA
>JBBSSO010000143.1:0-5687 GCA_038241905.1 Cytophagales bacterium
AGGTAAGAGCATTGCCGCGTTTGTGCAACGGATTGAACTATTTTAACTGGTCTGCCCGCGCAAAGGTTTACCTTCTGTTTTAGGCCTGTTTTTCCAAAAACAGGCCTAAAACAGAAGGGCTTATTCTACCGCAAGTTTAGCGCTAGCGTAACTTGTGGTTCCCATGTGGCAAGTTTACCAACTTGCGTCAGTTGATAAACTGACAATATAGTTAACCACAAGTTACGCTTCGCTAAACTTGCGGTAGGTTCTTTATTGTATAAACCAAAGCACCGCCTTGGCGCCCACGTATCCCAGACCTCGTAGTGTGCGCAGCTCCTACGAGTGTCTCTACCCAAAAGATAAAATCAAAAAACAGCTAAAAACCTACACATAATTTCCGTATTTTTGCCATAGACCAAAACTAGCAAATCCATGCCTAAATTTAGATCTGGAGTTCTGCACGGCGACGAAGTGCAAGACTTATTCAAATATGCCAACGACAACAACTTCGCGCTACCCGCCGTGAACGTAATTGGTACCAACTCCATTAACGCGGTTCTTGAAACGGCCAAAGCGGTAAACTCGCCGGTTATTATTCAATTCTCACAAGGCGGCGCCCAGTTTTTTGCCGGCAAAGGCTTGAATAACGACGGCCAAGCCGCTGCCATTGCCGGCGCTATTTCTGGCGCACAACACGTGCACCTAATGGCCGAGGCGTACGGCGTACCCGTGGTGCTCCACACCGACCATGCCGCCCGTAAACTGCTGCCTTGGATTGACGGCCTGCTAGATGCCGGCGAGAAATTCTACGCCCAGCACGGCAAGCCTTTGTTCAGCTCGCACATGCTAGACCTGTCTGAGGAAGCGCTGGAAGAAAACATTAGCACCTGCTCCACTTACCTGCAACGCATGAGTAAAATGGGCATGACCATTGAAATTGAACTAGGCGTAACCGGTGGCGAGGAAGATGGGGTAGACAACACTGAAATTGACAGCGAGCACCTGTATACCCAGCCTGAACACGTGGCCCATGCTTACGAAGAGCTAAAAAAAGTAAGTGACCGCTTTACCGTGGCCGCTGCTTTTGGCAATGTGCACGGCGTGTACAAGCCCGGTAACGTAGAACTTCGGCCTGAAATCTTGAAGAATTCTCAGGAATACATTCAGGAGAAATTTAAGACTGGCGAGAACCCGGTGCAGTTTGTGTTCCACGGCGGCTCCGGCTCTGAGAAAGAGAAAATCAAGGAGGCCATTGAGTACGGCGCCATCAAAATGAACATTGACACAGACATGCAGTGGGCCTTCTGGGATGGCATCAAGAATTACTACGAAAGCAAGAAAAACTACATGCAAGGCCAAATTGGCAGCCCCGACGGCGATGACAGCCCGAACAAAAAATATTATGACCCGCGCGTGTGGTTGCGCAAAGGCGAAGAATCCTTTATTGCCCGCTTAAAAGAGGCGTTTGAAGACCTAAACGCCCTTAACCGCAACGCGTAATTACGCCATCGGTTTTCACCGAAGGACTTTTAATAAGCAGCAAGAGCTGGTTCCTCTCCGGAGCCAGCTCTTGCTGTTTTAGGCCTGTTTTTGGAAAAACAGGCCGAAAACAGAGAACCCGTTAGCAGTGCCAACGGCTTCTCTGTTTTTTCATAAATTTACTTTATTGAATAGTAATCGGAAAACTCACTTCCACATCTGTCTCGCCGGTGGCGATGGTACTATTGGCTGACTTTACGCCTGGCAGGTGTTTCAAAACCACGCGCAACGTGCCCGATGAAGCGCTAGCAGTAGTGGCCCTGGTCGTAATGCCCAGGGGTAGGTTCTTGCTGTCTTGGTCAGTGTAAATTACCGTCATGTTCAAGCCCGAAGACGGCACGTAGAAAAACTGATGCTCATCGGCTTCTTCCTTTACTTCTAGGGTGATGTCTGCAACGGGGTTTTTAGTTTCGTCTAGCACGGCAACAGTCATATTATAGACTTTGTTAGCTGCCAGTTGAGCTCCGGTAAGAGTGGGCACGGCGCCGCCATCGCCGTCTAGGTCACGGTACGTAGCCGTCACCGTACTTCCGCCGCCCTGAGGCGCAAACGTTAATCGTACCGTCGTAATCAGTTCTTCTTCGTTTTTCGGAACGGGATCTTCGTCGTTATTGCAGGCTGAGGCCAGAAACACTACGGCAAATATTAAAAGGACACGGGATGGTTTTGTGAATAAGGTCATGGTTTTTTCTTTAAGATTCTCTAAAAATTAAAAATTTAACGGGATGGTCACCCGCAGGGTAACGGAACGACCAACCTCATCGGCGTAATACCGAAAACGATTCAGGTAATCGCGGTACGCGGTATTCAAAAGGTTTCTTGCAATGAGGCCAATCTCAATCTGCTGTTTGCCTACTTGCACCGTGGTCCCGGCTTCGGCATTTAGCAGCACGTAACCGGGTGGCGGCAGGGCATAATCGCGGGCTAGGTAATTGTCTGGCAGGTTCCGTTGTCGGCTAACGGCCAAGGCACTGATTTGGAAATAGTTTTCCGCAAAAACGCCTTGCTCCCCCTGTTTCTCAACCGCATACCGCAAACTATTCTCATAGCGGTCCGTCGGAATCCAGATAAAATATTCATCCGCGGAGCGGTTAAATGCCCGCACCAAAGACGCCTTGGTAGAAAACAACAAATGGTCAGACAACTGGTAAGTCGCACCCACGTCTACGCCGGTAAAAGTGGCATCGGCCTGTTGCTGCCGGGCCGTTAAAAACGCCCCCCGGACGGTTAAAGTGGGCACGGTATCAGGTTCTTGGTAAATGTAATTGTCTATAAAATTGCGGTAAACGCTAATCTCGCCGTTTAGGCGCTGGTTTTGAACGTAGGCTAGCGTTGCCGTAAAATGATACGCGCGCTCCACGCCCAGCCCAGTGTTGCCGTACTCGTAGGTGCCCGTGCCGTGGTGAATGCCGTTGCTATACAGTTCGCTGGTAGTAGGTGATCGCCACGCAGAAGAAGCGTTCAGGTTCAGGTCTAGGTGCGGTCCAAAATGGTAAATAGCGCCCAACGTTCCCGACAAGTTTTGCCAGGTATGGGTGGGCTTAAGCAGCTGGTTGTCTAGGTCGGATTGGCCCGTTTTCTGGGGCGTGTCTTTCTGGAAAAGCTTGGCTTGCAGGTGGCGGTAATCATACCGAAGCCCCGCTTCTACGTGCCAGTTGCCTTTCTCCCATTCTTCTAGCCAGAATAATCCGGTGGTGTGGCTCTGGTAAAAAGGCACAAAGTAGCGGCCTTCAAACCGGTTAAACTGGTACTGGTACGCGGCGCCCACGCTGCCCTTCAGGTTTAAAACAAGCGGGTGTTCCCAAATTACTTCATTGCTGTGGGTGGTAATTTCAAACAGCAAACCGGGCTTAGATTGGTCTCCGTGGGCGTCAAATTCTTGCCGTACGTTTTGCTGGCGGCCATACGTAAACAGCAATCTGCTGCCCGGTCCCGTTTTATAGAATCCGTGCAAGCGCAATAAATCATGGGTTACGTTTTGGTACGGCACGCCGATGGTGTACGTAAAATCAGCCTCCGGCTGAGGGCGTTCGCGCTGCAAGGCATTCCGGATATCCGTTAAATTACCCACGTGCGACCCTGAAAAAACGCCCACCTTGGTACCAAACCGGCTAAAATATCCGTCAACCCCAAATTTGCCTTGGGTCCATCCGGCCGCGGCCGAAAAATTCTGTTCTTGGTAGCCGGTGTTGGCCAAATAGTAGTTGGGAGTTTTGCTGTTACCGGCTTTTTTGAGCGTGCCCTGCAACCGCCAACTCAACGCTGGCAAAGCTGCCGGGTTGTTTTCTACTTGGCCAGAAACCACGCCTTGCCGGTTGTGGCTCACACCCACCAAATGCAGCTTCGCGCTGGTACCCACCGAGTCTCGTAGCGGCCGCGGTTGCACCAGAATTACGCCGCCAATGGCATCGGCGCCGTAGCGCACGCCCGCGGCGCCTTTAATTACGGTCAGCTCAGAGGCCACAAAAGGATCAATCTCGGGCGCGTGTTCAGAACCCCATTGCTGGGCCTCGTGGCGCACGCCGTTGTTCATAATTAGAATCCGGTTGCTGTGCAGGCCATGAATAACGGGTTTGGCAATGCTGGGCCCGGTCTGGATGCTGCTCAACCCAGTTATTCGCTCCAAGGCCTGCGCCAACGATTGGCCCTGCGTCTGGGCCAGTTCCTGACCGCTCAAACGACCCGTGGGCTGGGTGATTTGCTCGCTCTTCATCGTACCCGTAATCTCTACCGAATGCAGCAACAGGCCGTCTGGGTGCAGCCGGAAATTCACCACTTCCGGGGCCCGTAGGTTTTTCTGCTGCCGCTCGGTGGTGTAGCCAATATAAGAAACCACCAGCGTATACGCGCCGGGGCAAAGGTTTTGGAAATGGTAATGGCCGTTGGCATCTGTTACGCTGGCGCGTCGAGTACCCGCTAAAAGTACGGTAGCGCCAATTAAAGGACTGCGGTCTTCGTGGTCGGTTATGGTGCCTGAAAGTGTGATGCCGCAATCTGTTTCCACAAAAACCTCTGCCGAGGCAGGGCCAGTCTGAGCATACGTGCCCATATAAGGTGCACAAGCGCCTAGCAGAAACAGCACAAATAGTTTAAAGTAGTTGCGCAATGCTGTAAAATATAAGAAATGGATAAAAAGAGGAGCCTCCTCCACACGCCTTCGGCGGATGGAATGCGTTTTAGGCCTGTTTTTCTAAAAACAAGCCTAAAACAGCCCAGCCTAAAAGGGCGGAGTCACTCCATCCGAAGGAAAAATTAACTAAGAAAGAGAATGGGCGGGCGGACCGCGGAGGTGTTGTTGAGACGTAGAAATGAAATGCGCAGACGAGACTGCAGCAGCCCCGAAGGAAATTTCAAACGCGCGGAGCGTAGGCAGAACCAGGGCTTCACTGGCTTGGAAAGGCGCGTGAAAAAGGTTGTCTGTGTGGCAGTGGTTATGCTGTTGCCCCACGTGCGTTTCAGACTCGTTGTGCGGCGCTTCTACCGTGTGTTCATGCGCGTGCAGTTGCAGCAGCAACTCGTTAGGGGTCATGACCCGCGCGAAGAGCAGCAACAAGAAGAGGGCGCTATATCTGGTAAAGTTTTTCAAGAACACAGGGCAAAGCCAAACAAATGTAAGAAATGTTTGCAGTTCTGTCAATCTTACACTTCTTTTTCTAGTTCTCTGGCTGACAACCTGTCATTTTTTAGAGGCTGGAACAGCTTTTGCCAACTCAAGAATTGTTGGATGCTGATTTTTGATTCTTTCAGCGATGACGTACTGTTTGGAAGTTCCACCCAGTCGATAACCGCGAGCTGGGGTTGCAGAAAAGGGGAGTAGAACTCCCCGGCAGGGTGCTTTCGGAGTAGAACTCCTAAAGAGCACGGAACTCCGAAAGAGCAGAAACTTTCACGTGCATTCCTTTTAGTCCCCCTTTGAAGGGGGCAGGGGGATGACAAGAACTGAAGAAAAACAAATAGCATTGGCTATAAAACAAAAGGGAATGATTCTCGGGAATGCAATCATCAGCAGGAGTAATCAACTCCCTACCCCCTTCAAAGGAGGACTTACCGGAAATGCGTTTTGGGCCTGTTTTTTGAAAAAGAGGCCTAAAACAAAACATCGGCAGAGCCGATTTTAAAAAGAAAAATTAAACGTTTAACTATACATTGATACATAAAAACATGGA
>JBBSSO010000144.1:0-5670 GCA_038241905.1 Cytophagales bacterium
AAAATCGCCGCCAAGAACCTATGCTCTTACGTAAGCCTGGTTAAATTCCTGGTAAACCCGCTTGCCGAATGGACAAAGGAAAAAGAGAGGGAACTGCAAAAAATGCAATTGAATCTTTTTGGGTCTGAGGGAGGGGGTGTTTTTGCAAACTCAGTTTAAAAAACAGAAAACCAGCCCTGAGGTTAGGGAAACCAAGCTAAGACTCGATTTTTAAGCAAAAAAATAATCTTACCGGACGCCAGTAAAAAAGAAATCACTTAAAATACAAATACCATTCCCCTCCAAACCCTTTTCTATGAAACACTGGCCTTTCTTCTTTTTCGCCCTATTGCTACTTTCCTGCAGCCCCCAAAACACCACCAACCAAGAAAAAATTAGAGTTACCGGCGAGGGGAAAATTAGGGTAAAACCAGATTTGGTCATTCTAACTTTGCAAGTTTCTTTTACCCAGCCCAGAATGGCAGATGCGGTGCGGCTCACGCAGGAGACCGTAGATTCTGTGGTGAACATTCTGGGGCAATTCGGGAAGCTGGACCAAGACCTGAAAACCAGCAGCGTGTCCGCTAACAAAGCGTATAACTACAACGGCAGAACCCAAGTGTTTACGGGCTACCAAGCGGAGCAATCCGTTGATTTTGTGCTGAAGGATATTTCAAAGTTCACGGAGCTGACGGGTAAATTGTTGCAAACCAAAATCAGCAGCATCTCCCAGATTCAGTTTGGCCACACCCAAGCCGATAGCCTTTTTAGGGAAGCTGATTTATTGGCCTATGACGATGCTCTGAAATCGGCGAACAAGCTGTGCCAGCGGGCTAACGTAAGCTTGGGCCGACTGCTCTACCTTTCCAACATTGGCGGTTCTGGCAACGACCGTGATGCAGGGTATGCGGTGGAAGCGTCTATGAACACGTATGCCAAAGGCTACGGCGGAGGCGGGTTCAAGATATCGCCGGAAGTGCTGGAGTTTAAACGGAACGTGGTTTCTGAGTATGAAATTAAGCCGTAGCAACTTGCTTAAGGATTAGTCTTTTGCTGCAAAAGAACCATCGCCGTACGGTAAATAAATTTCTGTTTTGGGCCTGTTTCTCAGAAAACACGCCGGAAACAGGATTCCAAAATAATCCTTCGGTCCTATTAATTTTCGGCCGTTTCCTGTTTTAGGCCTGTTTTTCAGAAAACAGGCCTAAAACAGGAAAGCCCAGCGTTCTCACGCTGGGCTTTCCTGTTTACAGAACTCTCCGTGGGGCTCAGACTCCGTTAGTCAATTTTCTCTAGTTTGGCTTTTACCAATTCAACGGCTCGGCGCATGTTGTTCACCACCTGTTTGGCCGCATCCTGCTGTTTCAGGTTGTTTTCTACCTCTTTGGTTAACTGTTCCAAATCCTGCGCGTTAGCTACTAAAGCGGCTTCCAGCTCCTGTTTTTTGCTTTGGTTTTTAGCAATTTTGTCTTTAATTTCATCGGCCTGTTTGGCCACGCGCTGCTCTTCTTGCTGCGAGTTGGCCAACACTTTCTCGGCATCAGAAATCTGGTTGTTCACGTCCTCTATGTAAACACTGCGGGCAAATTGTTGCAGCAGCGCCTCGCTTTCTTTCCATTCTTTGCTGGTATTGGCTTGGCTCAAGTACGCGTTGCCCATGTCCAGCGTCCACCACACGGCGGTGCCCTCCTTGGTGTTGTCAACCTTAGAAACAATGCGCAGCGGGTTCTCACTCACCGTAGGCAGGCTTGCTTTCTCCACCAGGTACACGCCTTTGGGCGCCTTGGCCGTGGGAATCAGCGAAGGTCCTTTCACAGAGCCGCCCGTTTTCTCTTTCAAAAAGTTGGCCCACGCTTTTTCTACTACTTTGCTATCTAGCTGTATCAAAATGCGTTGGCCCTGCCGGGCGATGCCCTTAATTTCTTCTTCTGTTTCTGCTACCGCAGAGCGTTGCGCCCAGCTGGTATTTGCCATGCCCCAAAATAAGAAGAGCAGCGCGGCTGCTAGTAAATGCGTACGTTTGCGTGTCATGTTTGAATCGTCAAAAAATTACCACCGAAAGTAGGCAAAAATTCAGAAATGGTCGCAATCTGCCCGGTTTTTAATCCTAGAACTTTAAAAAGTGCCCGGATAAAAACTAATTTGCCCGCGCTCTTGTTTTACCCGCTATGAACCACGTAACCGTCTGCCGAAAGGAAAATTTTAACGCCGCCCATCGCCTCCACAACCCGCAGTGGACCGATGAACAAAACCGGCAAATCTTTGGCCTCTGCAACAGCCCCAACTACCATGGCCATAATTATGACCTCATTGTTAAGGTTACCGGCCCTATAGAAGAAGAAACGGGATACGTCTATGACATGAAAAAGCTTAGCCTGCTGATAAAGGCAGAAATTTTAGATAGATTTGACCATCGAAACCTAAATCTAGACACCGAGGAGTTTAAAACCCTGAACCCCACCGCCGAAAACATGGCCGTGGTCTTTTGGAACCGCTTGCGCCCCCACCTCGCCCAACCCCTTGCCCTTTCCATTACTTTATTTGAAACCGATCGAAATTTTGTTGAATACCATGGATAACCGGGAACAGAACCTGCCAGAAGATCAACTTCCCGAAGAAGACCATTTTCTAGGTGCGCTTAATACGCCGCTGCGCGCCGATGCTTTCGTCCTTTCTGATGACCAGAAAATGGACGGCATTGAAGAGCATTTCCGGCAAATTATGCTTTTGCTAGGCTTAGATTTAGACGATGATAGTCTGAAAGGAACGCCCCGCCGCGTGGCCAAAATGTACGTAAAGGAAATCTTTAACGGGCTCAAGCCCGAAAATAAGCCAACCGCCCGTCTATTTGAAAACCGCTACGGCTACCGCCAGATGTTGGTAGAGCGCAACATTACTTTATACTCCAACTGCGAGCATCATTTTGTGCCCATTATTGGCAAAGCCCACGTGGCCTACATCCCCGAAGGGCACGTGATTGGGCTTTCTAAACTGAACAGAATTGTGCAATATTACGGCCGCCGGCCGCAGGTGCAAGAACGCCTTACCCGCCAGATTGCCCAGGAAATGCGCAATGTGCTCCATACCCAAAACGTGGCCGTGCTAATTGAAGCCGATCACCTCTGCGTCATGAGCCGCGGCGTGAACGACGTAAATAGCAGCACCATTACCTCGGACTTTTCGGGTTTATTTGAGCAAGATTCTGTGCGTCTGGAGTTTATGCAGGCTATCAGAAATAACATATAGACTTTTATGCATGTTTTAGGGATTGCTTTCGTTTCATTTTACGCCTCGTTTTTTACCATTTGCTTGCCGCAAGGCGCAGTGGTAGAGCAGCGCGGCGCAGTTAGAAGTTTGTAAGAACGTACCATGTCAGAGAAGATATTAATTACCGGTGGCACCGGGCTCTTAGGCACGCGCCTAGCCGAAATGCTTATTGACAGCGGCTATGAAGTAGCTCTTTTAAGCAGAACCCCAGATAAATACGCGCGCTACAAAACCTTTAAGTGGGATATTGCAGCTGGGCAGATTGATGAAAACGCCATCCGCTACGCGGATTATATCATCAATTTGGCGGGCACCAGCGTAGCCGGCGAAAAATGGACGGCCAGTCGTAAAAAGGACATCTTGAACAGCCGGGTACAAAGCACCGACTTGCTTCATGCCTATTTAGAGAAAACCAAGCACCACGTGAAAGGCTTTCTATCAGCTTCGGCCATTGGCATTTACGGCAGCTCCGGCGACCAACTTTTGCTGGAAGAAAGCAGCTACGGCTCAGATTTTCTGGCCGATGTATGCAAACAATGGGAGAACGCCGCTTGGCAAATGCACACGCTGGACATTAGAACCGTTATTTTCCGGATTGGCATTGTGCTCAGCAACAAAGGCGGCGCCTTGCCCCAGATGGCCAAACCCATTAAAATGATGGCGGGCTCACCGTTGGGTTCGGGCAAACAGATTATGTCCTGGATTCACATTGACGACCTGTGCCGCCTCTTTATAAAAGCCATTGAAGACCACAAACTAGAAGGCGTGTATAACGCAGTGGCCCCCAACCCCGCTACTAATGAGGAACTTACCCGCACCCTAGCCAAAATAATGCACAAACCGTTGGTACTTCCCAACGTTCCGGCCATCGGTTTAAAATTGGTGTTAGGCGAAATGAGCGAGGTTGTTTTAGCGAGTGCGCGTGTGAGCGCCAATAAAGTGCTGCAAACCGGTTTTACTTTTGAGTACAATTTCCTGCAAGAAGCCCTGGAGTCGCTTTATAACAAGGATAGCTAAAGGCATGTTGGTTGTGTTTTAGGCCTGTTTTTAGAAAAACAGGCCTAAAACAGCTTTGCTCGGCAACAAAATCCGCTGAAATTGTAAGGAGATTGCTGTCGTAAAGTTCTTCTGCCGCCCGCCTTTGTTGGTGTTATCACCAACAAGCACAATGCCGCCGGATATCTAATTAACTTTTTAGGCGATGGCCTCCCGCTCCCAAGTTCCATATTCCCAACTTGACCCGGAGCGCACAACCCATCTTTTTCATAGTCTCTTCCGTGCGCTCACGGCCGCGAGGCCCCTCCGCCGTTTCGCACTGTGTAGCTGAACTAGGCCCTTGGCCTTGCCGCTAGCGCGGCACCGTACACCTACAAGGCGCTCACCGGCGGACAGAAAACTGTTCCTTTCTAATTAGTAGGTTGAAATTTGGGGCAGCTTAATTCGCTGAAAACTGTTCATCTGCTAGCCTAAGACGGCCCGTGCTGCGCACATCAACGATTTGCTCCTTCTTGCATTTATATTTGCAGCATAACACTTCTTACATTCAAGTAACAAATGCAACTTTAAGGCAGGCGATAGTCCCCTATGTTTTTCAAGAGGAAGAGGCACCGAAATGCCCCTTCTCCTGAATGGATAAATGTTACCGCCCTTGTTGGTGATGCCTCCCGCCCTCCTATCCCTCCCGCCCTTGTTGGTGTTATCACCAACAAGCACAATGTCACTAGATATCTAATTAGCCTCCCAGGCGATAGCAGCACGCTACCCACTCCACAAGATTCATATTCCCCACTTGACCCGGTGCGTATAACCCATCTTTTGCATAGCCTCTTCCGTGCGCTCACGGCCGCGAGGCCCCTCCGCCCCTCCCGCCCTTGTTGGTGTTATCACCAACAAGCACAATGCCGCTAGATATCTATTTAGCCTTCCAGGCGATGGCAGCACGCTACCCACTCCACAAGATTCATATTCCCCACTTGACCCGGAGCGCACAACCCATCTTTTGCATAGTCTCTTACATGCGCTCACGGCCGCGAGGCCCCGTCCGCCCTTCCCGCCCTTGTTGGTGTTATCACCAACAAGCACAACCCCGCCAGATATCTATTTAGTCTTTCAGGCGAGGGCAACACGCTCCACAAGATTCATCCTGTAAAAAACAAGAACTACCGTTCCGCGGGGCATTCCTGATAATGGAAACCTATTTTTCAATAAATCTGTTTTAGGCCTGTTTTTAGAAAAACAGGCCTAAAACAGATTTACTTATCCTAAAATTGAGAGGAAATGCTATCGTTGAGTTCTTCCAGCATGGAGTCAACGGCCACGGTGTCTACCACCACTTTTCGGGGCAACACTGTTAGGCATTGGTAGGGTTTCTTAATCTTTACTTTTGGCTTCGGGAACGGCCCCAGGGTAATGCCTAGTTCTGGG
>JBBSSO010000145.1:0-5629 GCA_038241905.1 Cytophagales bacterium
AACTGGTAGATGCCCGCTGGCTGGCCAAAGCTTACAAAGACGGCAAGTACGTAGACTTTATCTTCAGCAGCCCCAGCAACAACATGCCCGTGAACGAAGGCTGGTTCCGGAAAGGTCCGGAAGGCACCGAGTTTGGCGTGCCCGTGCGCTACATTTCCGCCGAGGACCTTTTCCGCTGCAAAATATACGTCCAAAACCGTGAGCGCTATGATGGCTCAGACCTTAACCACCTTATTTTGCGCCACGGCCACTTAATGGACTGGGAGCGCATTTTGCAAACCCTGGAGCAACATTGGCAATTGTTGTTGGCGCAATTTCTTTCATTTCAGTTTGTGTACCCCAGTGAGCGCGATATAGTTCCCAAATGGCTGTTTGACGAGCTTTTACTGCGGGCCAAAGAACAATTTGACATGCCGCCCCCTACTGAGAAAGTCTGCCGAGGCTTGCTCATAGACCAAACCCAATATGCCCCCGCCGTAACGGAGTGGGGTTTTAAAGCCATGACCATCATGACTATTTAGTTTTTGATTTTTCGTTCTAAGAGCTTGTTTAAATTTGTCTTTTGCGCTACAAACAGGCGTCAAAAGAACCTGACTTCGCCTTTTTCTCTCACCATAGCGCTGCTATGTTGCGGTAATGGCACACCCCGAATGCTTTCGGGGAAACGCTTCGCCAAAACTTTCACTTCCTGTTTTCGCCGGCAAAATCAAAACTTAAACAACCTCTAAAGACAAATCGTATTTAGAAACTATCAGCAAAATAAGAACCATGGAACAACCCATTGCCTCGCCCCAACCTGCTCAGCCTGTGCAACCCATTGCCCCGCAAACCCAACCGCAGGCAGAGCCACCTCAGCATGAGCAAAAACCCGTTAGAATTGCGGCTGCCGCCGATATTCACGTGCGCGAGACCGACAAAGGCAAGTGGGTTGATTTCTTTAAGGCCGCCTCAGACCAAGCAGATGTCTTGCTTCTCTGCGGTGACCTCACCGACCACGGCACCGTTAAAGAGGCCGAAGTTTTGGCCGAAGAAATGCAAGCTTGTACCATTCCGGTAGTTTTTGTGTTAGGCAACCACGACTATGACAAAAACCAACAGGAAGAGATTAGTGCGTGCTTGGTCAAAGACAATGTGCACTTTCTTGATGGCGAGGCCGTCGTGATTAATGGAGTTGGTTTTGCTGGGGTAAAAGGCTTTGGTGGCGGCTTTGACCAATATATGCTCTCCATGTTTGGCGAGGCCAGCAACAAAGCCTTCGTGCAGGAGGCCGTAGATGAAGCTTTGAAACTAGAAGCCGGCCTTGCCCGCCTGGATACCGAGAACCCCGATATTAAAAAAATAGCCTTGTTGCATTTCGCCCCCATTAAAGGCACCGTTGAGGGCGAGCCCGAGGCCATTCATCCGTTTTTGGGTTGTTCTCGCTTGTCAGAGCCGCTTAATCGGCAGAACGTGCTGGCGTGTTTCCATGGGCACGCCCACATCGGAACGTTAGAAGGCACTACATCGCACGGCGTAAAAGTCTTTAATGTAGCCAAACCCATCCTTCAGAAAGCCGGCTTTGCCCATCCCTTTTTTTTGTTTGATTGTTAAAGAATAACTTGTAATTATTATTTGGATGAAGCTACGTTATTTGAAAGGATTACGCCTTTTTGGGTAGGATCGGGAATTTTAAACAGCAATAGCACTGGGGTTAGAAAAACAAGAGGGAAAGGGGTTAGTAAAGTATAGTCAATTAAAGCACGTGACCTCTGATGCAAGCTTGGGTCATCGCCTGTTAATTTTACAACCAAGGCAAAGAAAAGAGGCAACAGAAAGATGCCAGCATAGACCCAAAGAATAATTTTGCGTTTCGTCCTATTCTTAAATAGCGCCAGTAAAATCCAAAGGCAAAATCCTGCATTTAGGATAATGAGCGTTAACACTTTCATGTTAAACGCTTGGCCAGAAAGCCGGTCATACCACGTTGGTATGCCGGCTAATTTGAATGCTGCCCTATAAAAATGTTCTATGTACTCAAAAAGAAAGTCTACGGCTGTCCCTAATACCAAAAGAGCAATGCCTAAAGTGATTGGTAGGGCAAATTTCCTGAGAGTAACCAAGCCAGTAGGCGCATAAATTTTATTCATGTTCTCTGCCCGATTGGTCGTCAAACGAAAAGCTGGAATACCTTTTCACCCACACCATCCACATGGCAAAAATAAATGCATAGACTGCAAAAGAGAACGTGTACTTGTGGTTAAAATCTACGGTTCCTAAACTATACATGTGGTTCAGGGCCAAAGCTGCTACCCGGAAAACGTTAATTAGGAATATAGCAACCACCCCTACTGGAATGAAATAGAGCTTTTTCTTGATATCACCCGGGAAAGCAGCAATTAAGGCAATAAACGTAGCCATTAGAACTAAGCTGTTGCAGGGGTTGCCAATAAACACAGTGGGCCGACCACCAACAATAATGGTGGTCTCACTTACCATCGTCTCATATCCTAGAAGACTCATAGCGCCCGCCCCAGCATGTGCTACCTGCACAGAGAGCCACGTATCTACATAATCATTGGGCCCAGCCCAACACTCATATACTAAAAACCAGATGGCATAAAGGCCTATGATACTTCCTAAAAAGTGGAATAGGCTCTTTTGGCTTTGATATAGCTCTTTCATGTCATCAATTAGAATCAATTTTTTTTTAGTTTTCTTATTTAGCCGAGTTGCGTTTGTTTCTTTTCTGGCGGTCCCTTAATTTCTTTAAACCATATCCTGCTCCGGCAGCCAATAGCAAGGTTGCGCCACCATCAATGGGTACGCCTGTTGGAGGAGGCGTTTCTTCTTCAAATACAGGTGGTCCGCCATTGCCTGGCCCTTGTGCAAATGCAGAAGTGGAGGAGATAGTTGCCAGCAGAAAGAGTCCTAATAAAATTGATTTATCTGTTTTTAATAGAGCCCTAAGGGAGATTTTTTTGAAAACCATGGTAGTATTCTTTAAAGGTCTTATAAAAATTTATTGCACTACTATTCTTCTGACAGACGATGAAGTTCCATTGGAGAAGTGCAGCAGGTAAACCCCTTTTGTTAAGGATGAAACATTTAGCGTTTCTTCTACCTTTCCACCTTTTACCTCCAGGCTTTTCTCAAGCGCAACCTGGCCTAAGGCATTGAGGAGCTTTATGTCCATCCGTTTTCCTTTTGCCTCGGTGATGCTTATAGTGAGCAAGCCGGAAGCAGTGGGAACGGGGTAAACCAACACGGTTGATTCTTTCTCTAAACCATGTACACCCGTCACCCTGGCACTGGAGAAGTGTAGGAAAAACCGAAATTGATCAATTGAGCCGGGTGTGAAAGTGTAGGTTGGCTGCAGAGAAAGGTCCTGCAGAAGTCCGGTGGTTTTGTCTTCAAGCAGTACTTTTTCGCTTGTAGCAAAATTGAGGATGCTTGCTGCCTTGAAGGTGTGGCTGCCCGCCTGGGACGTCTTTACCCCAAGTGGCACAGTAACGTCTTCCCCAGTTTTAAGAGGCAGGCCGCTAATAGACAGTCTTTCCGCGCCAGCCATAGCATAGAGCGTAGGTTGGCCACCGGAATTCTCTAAAAGTTTATAGGCATCATATTTTTCATCTACGCCGGTGGTGGCTCCTTTTTCAAAGTAAAAGTATGCGGCATCTTGCTTTCCATCAGCGGCAGTTAACTGCAACTCAACCAAAGGACGTGTCTCTGGGCCGGTGCGCCTAAAGGTGGGGTCAACATGGGTAGTGACACGGTTGGTATTAGCGAAAGTAAAAGTAGAGGCCGCGGTTGCCCTAACAAAGAAAGCTTGCATCATAGGTATTACCCCGCTAGAGGCACCTACGCCATTTACATAGGAGTTGTAAGAGCCAGTAGCCGGTCCAGTAGATTGATAGACATAAACGGCGCTGCTTACCCCTGCCGGAAGAGTAAAGCTACTCCAGTTAATGGGCGAAGGATAGGGATTGCCCAATAAGTGCCAGCCAGATTCTGCGACTGGCCCTCTACTAAGACTTACGGAAACATTGTCATTGTTAAGAGTACCTTTTAAATCAACTGCGGCGTTGGCAGCTAGGTTTACAGTGTAGCCTTTCCCTGGCGTGAGGGAAGAAGAGAGGGAAGTTGGCGATTTCCAGCCGATGTCAAAGCCCGGGTAAGTAGTGGAAAGCCTGCTTTCATCAAACTCAAATACATTGGGGTACGTGGCCGCTGTATAGCTAGACATAGGCGGGGCTGGCAACGCATTATAAGCAGCGTTGACAATTGGGGTAAACCCTGCTGTTGCCAGGTCAGATACGGTGGTGTTAGAAACAGGAGAGGCATAGTGGCGATATCCTTTACCTGCATTGGCAGGGGTTATGTGCCGCTGTACGGTGGCTGTGCCAAGCACCGCGCCGCCGCTATTGACCACCATGCCCGTGCCCGAGGCGTCAGAGGCGATGGTTAAGTTGTTGCCGTTGGTGACAAGGTTGCCCTGTAAGGTTAAGATGCCTTTTACCTGCACAGGGCCGGTCAGGGCAATGCCTTGTGAACCAGCCGTAAGGTTGAAGAACTGATTTTGGCCGGTTTGACCCAGGCTCTGCTGGGTGGCGCCCGTAAAGGAAACTGTTCCGCCCATGCCGCTAAATGAGCCGCCTGTGTTGAGGTAGTTGCCTTTTATGTCTAGTGTGCCGCCAGTTACGATTAGTTCGCCATTATTGATAGTCAAGTCTTTGGTGATGGCAGACCCCGTGGTGACTATGGGATACCTGGTTAGCCCAGCCGGGATGATAGCGTCTAATGCAGCGGTAGGGACGCCGTTGCTCCAGTTACCGGACGTAAACCAGTTAGTTGAGGTGGAGCCTGTCCAAGTAGTTGTAATGGGCTCCCCTCCATAAATACGGGCGATGCGGTTGCGGCCCGTGCCGTTGTAGGAGGTGAAGTGCCCTCCGATGAGGATTTTGCCGTCTGGTTGCAGCGCTATGGACTCAACAATATTACTTGGGCCAGTTCCGGGGTTGAAGGAGGTGTCCAGGGAGCCGTCGGCGTTGAGCCGGGCGATGCGGTTACGGGCCGTGCTGTTGTAAGAGGTGAACCACCCGCCGATGAGGACCTTGCCGTCTGGTTGCAGCGCTATGGACAAAACAGTACTATTGGCGCCGGTTCCGGGGTTGAAAGAGGTGTCCAGAGAGCCGTCGGCGTTGAGGCGGGTGATGCGGTTGCGGGGTGTGCCGTTGTAGGAGGTGAAGTCCCCGCCGATAAGGATCTTGCCGTCGGGCTGCAGCGCTATGGACTGAACAAAATTACTCGGGCCGGTTCCGGGGTTGAAGGAGGTGTCCAGGGAACCGTCGGCATTGAGACGGGCGATGTGGTTGCGGCCCGTACCGTCGTAGGAGGTAAACTTACCTCCAATAAGGATTTTGCCGTCCAGTTGCAGCGCCATGGAAAAAACACCATTATTTGCGCCGGTTCCGGGGTTGAAGGATGTATCCAGGGAGCCGTCGGCGTTGAGCCGGGCGATGCGGTTACGGGCCGTGCTGTTGTAAGAGGTGAACCACCCGCTGATGAGGACCTTGCCGTCCGGCTGCAGCACTATGGCATAAACATGATTATTCGCGCCTGTTCCAGGGTTGAAGGAGGTGTCCAGCGAGCC
>JBBSSO010000146.1:0-5565 GCA_038241905.1 Cytophagales bacterium
ATGGACATGATGCAGGGAGCTATTGAACGTTTCAAGAAAACCATTGACAACCTTACGGAAATCACCAAACTGCAAAACGAAAACATAGTAAAATCTACTTCCGTAAGCGTAGCCGAAGTGGTGCATGATGTGTTACTAGACATAGATTCTATGCTGACAGAATCTAAAGCCCACTTAATAATGGAAGAAGCTAGTTTGCCTATCATCTACTATTCAGAAAAAAACCTGCGCAGTATTATTTACAACCTTCTTTCTAACGCCATTAAATACCACTCGCCAGAACGCCGACCTTTAGTTGAACTGACCTGTACTGTAGAAAGAAATTTGGTAGTTTTAAGCGTAACAGACAATGGACTGGGCATGAACATAGATCAGCAAGAACAGCTATTTACCATGTTCCAGCGGTTTCATGACCACGTAGAAGGCTCCGGCATTGGGCTATACATGGTCCGGAAGATTGTCCGGAATGCTGGCGGCCGTATTGAAGTTGAAAGTGACCTTGAGAAAGGCTCCACTTTCCGGGTGTACCTCAAACAATAATATTTACATCCGAAGAAATAGAAAGCACTTTCTTGTTATTTCCTAAATACCCCAACCGGAAACAAGCGATAGTCATTTAGGTTAACCGCGTACCGAAACCCTTCCCAATAAATGATGGGCACCATGCCAGTCGGTGTAATTCCGCTGCTATTAGGAATAGTGAGGTGCGCGTTTCCAACGTAAGTAAGCTGCGCCAGCCCCAGGCGGGAGCTGATGTGCTGCAGAAAAACATCTTTCTCCTCCGGAGATGACGTAGCGCCCACGTGATGCGCTACCAGCTGCCCCTCGGCATTTTCATGCAAAAAGGTAATGTTCTCAAACGTATTAATGGAAATATCTGGCGCGTAAAGCCGGGGGACGGGGGCACGGCTTTCGGTGCCATGGAAAAACTGCCCCTGGGTTTTGAGCGGTTTTATCATCTCCGGTAAATCCTGAGCCTTGGCCACCCGCCTAGGCGTAGGCGAACTTGCTTGGCCCGCAGAAGAAGCAGAGGTCTGGCGCGGGACTGGGTTGTGGTCTAGGTACGTTTCTAAAATAATGGTAAACGTAGCAATGAAATGATCCGTGTGCTGAAGATGGAACATTTCTAGGGCGTGTACTTTCTTTTTCGTCACCAAAAAAGAATGAATGCTTTTGGTTTTCTCGTACGCCTGCTTCAATTTGCCAGCATGGGGCGTAGTGCCGTACCGGTTGGCTAAATCTTGTAACAAAGAAAGGCGAAGGTTAGAACTCTTGATGAATTCAACTTCCTGCAAGCCAAACCCCACCGGTGCCCCGCCCACCACTTGGCGGGTGGCCGTTTCATCCTTCAAACCCAGCAGCGACCGCATAAAATTCATCATGCCGACAGTATCTTTTTCAGGTGAAGGGTTTCAATCTCCACCTGAATTTTGGCGGCGTCTTTCTGGTTCTGAAAAAAATTATCCAGGTTTTGAAGATACAGATCAAGCAAGGCTTCTTGCTCTTGGGTTAAAATATTTTTAAACGATGAATCTGAGGAAGGCGGTTGGGTCATTATTCAATCTCAATCTGCTTTGATTTGTTAAGACTGCCCAAGATTTTACTGCTTAGTTCTTCTTGCACGGCTGCCAATTCTTTAACGGCTTCGGCCCGTTTGCGGCTGCCTTCTTCTGATATTTTCAAGACGGCATCCAGGGTTTCCATCATGTCTTTGTTTACTTTTTTAAGCGTATCTACATCCACAATACCGCGCTCATTCTCGGTGGCTGCCGTTACCACGTTGGTTTTAAGCATCTGCGAGTTTTTCAGCAACATCTCATTGGTGGTGTCTGTAACTCTTTTCTGTATCTCTAATGCTTTGCGCTGTTTCTCTAGCCCTAACGCAATAGCCACTTGTTGCCGCCAAACCGGAATTACGGTTACAATGGAATTCTGTATTTTCTGGGCCAGCACCTCGTTAGTAGTCTGAATCATCCTTATCTGCGGCATTGATTGCGTAGCGATGGTATGCGACAAGGTAAAATCATGCACTTTTTTCTCCAAGCGGTCTTTGAAAGACACCAAATCAGCGAGGCGTTGCACTACCAATTCATCTTGGTTGCTGCTTTCTACCTCGGCCTGTACTTCTGGAATCATTTGCGTTTCAATCTCTTCAATCTTTAGCTTGCCAGCAGCCATGAGGGAGCGTACTTCTTGAATATACTCAACCACCTGCTTAAACATCACCTCTAAACCGGTGGTATCTTTGAGCACGCTCTGGCGGGTTTTTTCTAGCTTCACCACCACATCGTCTACATTTTCTGAGACGGAGTTGTACTGGCTGGCCAGTTTTTTGGTGCGGTCGCCAATCTTTTTCATAAACGGCAGCCTGGAGAAGAAACCCGGTTTTTCGTTCTCGTCAATCTTAATCATGTTGATCTGGGCCAGCAATTCATTGATGGCTGCGCCCGCGTCTCCAGAGTCTTTGGCTTTTACCTTTGTCAATAACTCATTAGAATAGTAACCCAGTTTGCGCTGTGTTTCTACGCCAAAATTGCTCAGGCTTTCAGGTTTAGAAGGGTCAATGGATTTGGAAATTTCCAGCGCTCTCTGCTGGATTAGTTCCTTATTATCGGCAAGAATTAATTCGTTCTTCTGCATGGTGCTTATTTTAGAAGGCGTTTGTTGTTGGGAATGGCTTCTAGGGTGGCTAAAAAATGCCGCAGGTTTTCTTCTCTGGTTTGGCTATCATACCATTCAATCTCCTGTTGCGGCAAATACTCGCCTAAAAGATTGCGAACTTCCTCTAGCAGAGCCTCGCCTTTGCGGGTCCTGAAATCCGGATTTTTATAGAAAGCAGTCAGGTATTGTATTTTCACTTGTCCGGCGGTGGTTGTGGCTAGTTCCTTTATTTCTACCACCAATTCAGAAGAGGCTTGCTGGTCGGTCACGATGGTTTTGTAAACGCCTTTCCGGCCGCCCTCTAGCAATTCTTCTCCGCGCACGCGAAGCTCTTGCAGCAATTCTTTCACATCATTATTCGGTTTAAACCGGCTGGCGTAAATATACCCCAGAATTGCGCCTATTATTAAGATGGTTACGAACCCCATATGTATTGTTTTTTATGCTTAACGATGAAATGATGCTGTCTTATACGTGAGCTTGAGCGAAAGCCAAGGCAATATACTTTATTTTAGCTAAAATTTAAAAAGTGACCCTGCTACGGCCAAACCGGCTTGGCTAATTTATAGCTACCTTTGTGGTTTAATTATTTGTGGTTTAACTAAGAAATATGCGGCAGCGAATACTGGACCGACTCAATATAAAAAGCCTAAACGAGATGCAGCAAGCTACCGTGCAGGCGGCTCAAACCCAGGACGTGGTGGTGCTATCCCCCACCGGTTCTGGCAAAACTCTGGCCTTTTTGCTGCCCTTAGCTGAGCGACTGCGCGAAGACGTGACCGGCGTACAAGCTATGATTTTAGCCCCAACGCGCGAACTGGCTAAACAGATTGAGCAGGTGCTGCGGCAAATGTCCTTGGGGTTTAAGGTTGTTTGCTTTTACGGCGGCCACTCCATGTATGACGAGAAAAAAAGCCTAACCTCAGCGCCCGCGGTGGTTATTGGCACGCCGGGCCGTTTGGTTGCGCACTTGCGCGAAGGACAATTAGACCCTTCTGCCGTGCATACGCTAGTACTAGATGAGTTTGACAAATCCTTGGAAATGGGTTTTCAAGACGATATGGGTTTTATCATTCGTCAGCTGCCTAAAGTGGAGCGACGCTTGCTTACCTCTGCCACGGCTATGGCGCAGATTCCGTCATTTGCGGGCGTGCAAAATCCAACTATCCTCAATTACCTTAAAGACGCTGCCACCACACCCGACCTAGAACTGAAATCGGTTCTGATTGAAGACAAAGATAAAATTACGACGCTTTTCAGGTTGCTCTGCACCTTGGGCAACCAGCTCAGCATGGTTTTCTGCAACCAGCGCGATGCCGTAGAACAGGTCAGTGATTTTTTAAACAAGAAAGGATTGGCGCATGGCGTGTTCCATGGCGGATTGGAGCAGCCGGACCGCGAGCGCACTTTGATGAAATTCCGGAACGGCACCCACCAAATCTTGGTCACCACCGACTTGGCCGCCCGGGGGCTAGACATTCCGGAGGTAGCCAACGTTATTCATTTCCAACTGCCCGACGCCCAGACCTTTCTGCACCGCAACGGTCGCACGGCGCGCATGCACGCCAAAGGAACCGCTTTTCTGCTGCTGCACCCCGAGGAAAAACCCGCTTTTCTGCCTAAACTCCCGGCGCGGTACTCTTTGCCAGTTAAAACCACTTTGCCCCCGCCCTCGCCTTGGGAAACGGTTTATATTAGCGCCGGCAAAAAAGACAAAGTGAACAAAGTAGATGTGGTGGGCTGGATGCTCCAAAAGGGAGGTTTGGAGAAATCTGATCTCGGCAAAATAGAACTGCAGCCCAGCGCCGCTTACGTGGCCGTAAATAAAACCAAACTTGATAAAGCGGTGGCTCTCCTGAAGCTAGAAAAACTGAAAGGCAAAAAAGTAAAAGTAGAAAAAGCGAATTAGACACTGTTGGGTTCCTGTTTTAGGCCTGTTTTTGGAAAAACAGGCCTAAAACAGAAACCAATTCTTAAAATATACCATCGCCCATGGCGGATACTAAAAACAAAGAGAGCCTGCTGCACCTGTATAACACGGTTCTCACGCAATTAGCACAGCAAATACACGGGCACCTAACAGAAATTATTCCGCTGTTTGATGATTATAACCTAGAGAAAGTGGTGGACACGTTTACCAAGGACCGAGAAAATCCATCAGATATACCTTTAAGTTTAGAGAACGGGAACGTTGGCCAAATTGGGCTGCGGCTACAGCTGTTAGGTTTTCAGCAGCCTGGTGCTCCCGCGTTTGATGTAGCCAAAGATTTGGTGCTGCTTCTGGGTCATTCTACCTTTACTGTGGGTCCAGACCGCAACACCGTCTGGTTAGAGAAACCGTATGGACAGGGCTGGACCAAAAATGAAGGCGAAGAAATTGCCCAAAGCTGGACTGCCGAAGTGATTGACGCCATTTCTGCGCAATTACCATCGGCTGAATAAACATGTTTTAAAGCCTTTTCTGAAAATAAAAAGCGCTCAAAATGGCTGTAAAAGCGGTTTTCTAAAAATACTTAGATTATTTTCATCTTAAACTGAACAAAAAAGGAAGATAGGCTGTATCTTTAGGTATAATAACAAATCAATATGAATCAAGGAACAGTAAAATTCTTCAATGATGACAAAGGCTTCGGCTTCATCAAAGACAACAACACTAATCAGGAGTACTTTGTACATGTATCTGGTTTAGTAGACGAGATCAGAGAAAATGACGAAGTAGTTTATGATCTTCAAGAAGGACGTAAAGGACTAAACGCCATTAACGTAAAACGCGCTTAGTCTTTATTTATAAAGACTTTCACACAAAAAAGCCCCTCCCTACGGAGGGGCTTTTTTTATGCTCCGTTTTTGGCCTCCTTTTCCAAAAACAGCCCCAAAACAGAATTCTCATTTTCACTAATAAAC
>JBBSSO010000147.1:0-5543 GCA_038241905.1 Cytophagales bacterium
CTCATGAGCGGCATGGGCTGGAATATTCCCGTTTGGCTAACCATGGGCACGCAGAGCGCTTACGTTGGCTACCACGATGTGCTGGATTTGCTACAAGCTGGTCAACCGCTGTCGGCGGCGAGTGCGGCGCAGGTAGAAGCCTATAATATTTGGTTGGCTGCGCCAGATTTTTTGGGCGGAAAACTGGTGATAGATTTGCCGGCATTTATGATCAACCTTTTCGTGACGGCGTTGGTCTACATTGGTATTAAAGAATCTAAGCGAGCGTCTAACATTCTGGTTCTTTTAAAGATGTCGGTGGTGTTGGTGGTTATTTTAGTGGGCGTTTTTTACGTGAACCCAGAAAACTGGAGCCCTTTTGCGCCCAACGGCATTGGCGGCGTGTTGAAAGGCGTGTCGGCGGTATTTTTTGCGTACATCGGCTTTGACGCCATCAGCACTACCGCCGAGGAATGCAAAAACCCCCAGCGAGATTTGCCCCGCGCCATGATGTATGCTCTCATTATCTGCACGGTTTTATACGTCATTATTACGCTGGTGCTCACCGGCATGGTGCCTTATACGGAACTGGCGGTAGGAGATCCGTTGGCTTTTGTGTTTACCAAAGTAGGCGTTGACTGGTTGGCGGGCTTAGTAGCGGTAAGCGCCATCTTTGCCATGGCCTCCGTGCTGTTGGTGTTTCAAATTGGCCAACCCCGCATCTGGATGGTAATGTCTAGAGACGGTTTGCTGCCGCCTATTTTCTCAAAAGTGCACCCCAAGTACCGCACGCCCTCATTTTCTACGCTAATAACCGGTTTTTTTGTGGGCGTGCCGGCCCTGCTCCTCAACATGGAATTGGTGATTGACCTCACCAGCATTGGTACTTTGTTTGCGTTTGCGCTGGTGTGTGGCGGCATTCTTATTATTGACCCGCAAGGCACGTCTACCGCTAAATTTAAGGTGCCTTACCTAAACGGGCGGTATTTGGTAACCTTAATTCTAGCCATCGTGGGTTTGTTGGTACTCAACTACAACCGCGAAGCCATAAACGAATTCTGGAGCGCCGTAGGCGGCAGCGGCGGCTATGAAGCGTTTCGCCACGAGATTCCGATGCTCATTTTCTTAATATCCAGCGTTCTGATTGCGGGGGTTTCCTTCGCCAAAAGATTATCGCTGTTGCCGGTTTTGGGGCTGTTAACCAACCTGTATTTAATGACCCAATTGGGCATAAATAACTGGGTGCTGTTTGCCGTTTGGCTGCTGATTGGCTTGTCTATTTATTTTGGCTACAGCTACAAACACAGCAAGTTGGCAAAACGTTGATAACCAGTTCTTTTAGTCGATGGTTTTGACGGGCGATAACCGTACGAAAGGCGACTTTTAAAAAGGCAGACAATCGTTAGGAAGCAGCGCATTTTACGTCTAGCTTCGCACCGCTTTTAACCGCATCGGGTACAAGCGAGGGGGTGAGGCTAAGCAGGTAAGAAAAGTGGTTGAAAAAGAGATTGAGCGGGCGCAGTTAAAACTCCGGTTCCGGGCAGACATGCAGATTTTATTTCTGCGTTGGTCTAACCAAGTGCAAGGCAATTTGCTGCGCGATGGTTACACCGAAGCCCTCGCTTTTGCCCACGAGGTAGACGCCCATTTTTGGATGTTTGACCTGCGGGGCAGAGGTCCAGCCTCGGCCCAAGACGAGGCCTGGATTCTAGACGAGTTTTTCCCGTCCATCGGCGCGGGGCTAGCAGAGCCTACTTATTTCGCTTACCTTTTATCGCCCAAACACCACGCCCACATCCACAACGTGGTTGGCTTGGCCCGCCTGGCTGCCAACAAAGGCGGCACGCACATTCAGGTGTTTATGTCTGAATCTGAGGCCGTAAAGTGGCTGCTAGAGAAAAAAGGAGAAACTGCGGTGCCAGAGAAAAGCTAGAATTCAAACCAACTCTTACTTAGCTCGGTTCACCAACAAAACCCCCGCCAGAATAATGGCCATGCCGATGTAATGCATTAGGTAAATACTTTCCCCATCGGCTACGCCCCAAAACAAGGCCACAATTGGCATTAAATAAGTAGACGTGCTGGCAAACAGCGTGTTAGTCATGTGGATGAGTTTGTTGTAAAATACCAGCCCAATGGCGGTGCTAAAGACCGACAGCAACGTGATATAACCCAGCGCCTCCCAAGCGCCCGGCTGAGCCGCTAATTTCTCAAACGCCGAAGTAGTAAACAAATAACCAACCGCAAACGGACCCACCGTGAGCAAGGCCAGGCCAGCCATGGTTACCGGGCGCAGGCCAACCAAACAATGCTTAATTATGTTGAGGCTAGCGCCGTATAAAACCGTGGCCAGCACCACGTACAAACCATAATACGAGTTAGACGAATTCTCCTGCGCGCTGCCCGAAAAAATGAGCACTGCCGTGCCGCCAATCCCAATTAAAATACCCAGCACCCGCAAGGCAGTAATCCGTTGCCGGAAAAGCAGCGCGCCAATAATTAAGGTAAACAACGCCGTGAGAGAGTTCAAAACGCCAGCCAGGCCACTGGCTAATTTGGTCTCGGCGAGGGCAAACAGAAAGGCCGGAATTAGGTTACCAATAAGACCACTCAGCAGCAGAAACTTCCATTGGCCGGGTTTTGGGGCTTTTAATCCTTTTAAAGCAAAGGGCAATAAAGCCAGAGCGGCGATGGTAATGCGGAGGCCGGCCAACTCATCAGCAGAAAAAACGGCTAGCCCTTTCTTGATTAATATAAACGAGGTGCCCCACATCAGGGCCAGGCCAATTAAGATAACCCAAGCCAGCGGAGGCGTGCGCGTTTCAGGATTTTCCAGCGGAGTAACGGGTGATTTTAGGGCCAAAATGGTGCTGCCAGAGCAGGATTAAAAGATGAACGCGCAAAGATAAGCCAAATAATTCTGAGTCCTGAGTCTAGAGTCTTGAGTCTGTTTTAGGCCTGTTTTCCGGAAAACAGGCCTAAAACAGGAGAAGTTGTGTTGTTAGTTTTAAAGAGAATCTACGGATGTAAACCCACCCCTAGCCCCTCGGACGAGAGGAGTATTTGCACGAGTATAGGAGAGTATGTTTATCCTTTATTTATTTACGCGTACTATATTTTAACACTTGCTTTTATTCCATAGCGGTGGGTTTAAACCCACCGCTATGGAATAAACACACTTACATTCTTTTTTATGTACGTCCAAATTTACTCACTTTCGCGTACTGGGTACTCCCATCCTCGGAGGGACGGGGGGTGGGTTAAACGATTTTAGAAAACTCATCGCTTGGATTAAATAAAAAAAGCTGTTTTAGGCCTATTTTTACAAAAACAGGCCTAAAACAGCTTTCTATTAATCTTTTTAAAAGAGAGTTTTACAACTCCGCGTATTCCATGGAGTTGGCAATCTCATCTAAGATGCCGTAAATTTCGTCGGGTTCGTCGGTGGTGACGAGGCGGGTGCGGTAGGTTTTTACGTTGGGCAAGCCCCGGAAATAATTGGCGTAATGGCGGCGCATCTCCACAATTCCCAGCCGCGGACCTTTCCATTCCAAGCTTTTATCGAAATGCATTTTACACATGTCAATCCGCTCCTGCAAGGTGGGCGGAGCCAGCAATTCGCCGGTTTTTAGGTAATGCTTTATTTCCCTGAAAATCCAGGGATAGCCAATAGACGCGCGGCCCACCATTATGCCATCTACGCCATAATGCTCTTTGTAGGCCACCGCTTTCTCCGGCGAGTCAATGTCGCCGTTGCCGAAAATGGGGATTTTGATGCGGGGGTTTTCCTTTATCTTTTGGATTAAGCGCCAATCGGCCTCGCCTTTGTACATCTGCACGCGGGTGCGGCCGTGCACGGTAAGCGCCTGTACGCCAATATCTTGCAAGCGCTCTGCTACTTCCTCTACGTTTTTAGTGGCGTCATCCCAACCCAAACGAGTTTTTACAGTTACCGGCAAGCCGAAAGGCGCCACGGCTTGCACAATGGCCGAGGTCATGGCCACCATTTTGGGAATATCGCGCAGCAAAGCCGCCCCGGCTCCTTTACACGCCACGTTTTTAACCGGACAGCCGTAATTAATGTCAATTAAATCTGGACCAACCTGCGCTGAAATAACCGCCGACTCGCGCATTGATTCAATGTCTGAGCCAAAGATTTGAATCCCGATGGGGCTTTCGTAATCAAAAATATCCAGCTTTTGGCGGCTCTTGGCGGCATCGCGGATCAGGCCTTCTGACGAGATGAATTCTGTATACATTAAGTCGGCGCCGTTGGCTTTGCACACCGCCCGGAACGGCGGATCGCTAACGTCTTCCATGGGCGCGAGCAGCAGCGGGAAATCCGGCAACTCTATCTGACCAATTTTTACCACGTGGTTGAGTTTAAATAATTCGTGTAAATTTACCTCATAATAACCAAAACGCCTATATGAAAGGTTTCCTCTCCGCGCGCCCGCACCCGCTTGTTTCTCTTTTGTGGCTGCTTGCCTTTGTGGCCATGGGCATGATGGTGGGTATGTTTCTGGCGATGGTGGTGCTGAAACTGGCGTTTGGGTACGGGCTAGAAAGCGTGGCCAGCATTATGCAAAACCCCACCAATTACCCTAATGGCCAGAATGCTTTGCTCCTGTACCAAGGCATGACGCACTTTTTTGGGTTTACGGTTGGCGTGCTGGCGCTCCTGAAAATTCTAAAAAATTACCCAGCCAACTATTTATCGCCGCGGCCAGAGGTGCCGTCAGGTTTGCTGCTGTTAAGCGGTCTGCTTATAATTTTTATTATGCCGGCCAATTCTTGGCTAATTGAAGGAAATGCCAATTTTGATTTCCCAGATTTTTTAAAAGGTTTTGAACTCCAAGCCAAAGAAACTGAAGAACGCCTGAAAGTGCTCACCCAATACCTTACGCAATTTAACTCGGTGGGTGCGCTGTTAATGGGGCTGTTGATTATTGCGGTTATCCCGGCCATTGGCGAGGAACTGGTGTTTAGGGGCGTGTTGCAGCAAGAATTAAGTAGGTGGTTTAAGAACCCGCACGTGGGTATTTGGGTGGCGGGCTTCATCTTTGGGGCCATTCACTTGCAGTTTTATGGTTTTTTACCTCGGATGGCCTTGGGCGTTGTGCTGGGATATTTATATTATTGGTCGGGTAATATTTGGGTGCCTATTGTGGGCCATTTCATGAACAACGGCTTTACGGTTTTTATGCTGTACTTGCAGCAGCGCGGTACCATTGCGCTAGACATAGAATCTACGGATGCCACCACTTGGCCTATTTCCTTGTTTTCGCTAGTCTTAAGCCTAGGTATTTTATATATCCTCAGAAACGCCTTCCAGAAACTGCCGCCCGTCGCCAAAGACCAACCGGCTGTTTCCGGCCCGTTTTTCGAAAAATAGGCCTAAGAGCATGTTTAAATTTGTCTTTTGCGCTACAAACAGGCATCAAAAGAACCTGTCTTCGCCTTTTTCTCTCACCATAGCGCTGCTATGTTGCTCGAAAAACGCTTCGTCAGAACCTTTCGCTTCCTGTTTTCGCCGGCAAAATCAAAACTTAAACAAGCTCTAA
>JBBSSO010000148.1:0-5537 GCA_038241905.1 Cytophagales bacterium
TGGCTACGAGGCAGAACATTATGACGTTTCCATGCAGGTGGGCGAGCTGGTGCTGTTTCCGGCGGTTCGGCAAACTGCACCGGACGTTTTGATTGCCGCGCCCGGCACCAGTTGTCGTCACCAAATTAAAGACGGAACCGCCCGCGCCTCTTATCACCCGGTAGAGATTTTGTGGGAAGCTTTGGTGAAATAGTAGAAAGAATTCCTGTTTTAGGCCTGTTTTTGGAAAATCAGGCCTAAAACAGGAATTCTTTCTTTAGTAATGAAAAGGAATACTGAGCTATTTTTTGGTTAGTTTCGTCAAAGTTCTGGGTAGAACCTTTGCGAAACCTATGCTGTGTTTTAGTTAAACAACCTATTTAGACTTTGGCTTTAAGTTGAAGTCGAGTATAATATAAAGAGTGGTACTGGTGTTTTAGGCCTGTTTTTCCAAAAACAGGCCTAAAACACCAGTAAAAGTTGGTATCTGAAAATCACAATGCCTATCCTAGAATATCTAACCGTTTTGAGGTTTAGCCCAACCCTGAACGGGCGCGGACTTTGGCGGCTGCGTAACTAAACTATAGGCAAAACGTTTCAACGAAATTAACCAAACTGCCATCTTTGTAAGATTCTTAGCTTAGGCAGCAGAAATGCACGCAAAAATTCAAAATCTTTCAAGTGCAAATTATTATGTGCATTTTGCCAATTGCATCCCGCCAACCCAAAGTTAAAACCTAACTTATTAATTTTTCTCCATTATTGTTTAAAGCTTAATTGAGTAGTCACAACGACTTACTTAATTCTTTATCAGGCTTAAAAACATGATGGATATCATCAATAAAAGACATTTAAATCTTTTATTGTTTTCTTTTGTCGCATTACCTTTGATTCATACTTAAAACAACTATTCTTTTGACCCCTTACAACCTGTAATCTTATGAAAAAGCACTTTAGAAATATCATCAACAAAATAAAGACACCCTTGCGGATGCACGCGGTAGTTTTTGTAGGAGCCGCTTTAATGTTTAGCTGCTCTTCTGAACAGAAAGAAACTTCAACTTCTTCTGAATATGAACTGCAAGAAGATGGAGCCGCTGATGCGGAGACAGCTGCAGTAGATAACGGAATGGGCATTGGACCCGTGAAAACCGTTGATCTTGGAACTGGAATTGACCAGGCACTGGCAGAAAATGGCAAAGCCATTTTTGAAGGTAAATGTTCTGCTTGCCACCAATTATCTGACCAAAAGGTAGTTGGTCCAGGTCTAGCGGGAGTTACCACTCGTCGTAAACCAGAATGGTTAATGAACATGATTATTAACCCCGAGGAAATGACCAAAAAAGATCCCGAGGCTAAAAAATTACTGGCTGAGCATTTAACCCAGATGACCAACCAGAATATCACAGAGCCTGATGCTCGGGCCCTTTTAGAATACTTACGCCAGAACGATAGCAAGAGCTAGAAGATCTCACAAGTAAACAAACATGAATCATGGAAATGCGAACCATTAATTTCAAAAGTTTTATTCCTAAAGTTGGCCTGCTTGCAGTGCTAGCTACCGGGGTGTTGTTGCAGGGTTGTAACGGCTCAGGCAGTACCGAAAACGGAAAAGATATTGCCGTTGATGCAGACGCTGCAAAAGCAGTATATGTAGCACCCGGCAAGCATGACGAGTTGTACTCGTTTTTGTCTGGCGGATTTAACGGACAGGTTTCTGTTTACGGAATTCCTTCTGGTCGACTTCTAAAAGTAATTCCAGTGTTCTCGCAATTTGCTGAGAATGGCTACGGTTACAATGAAGAAACCAAGCCAATGCTCATGACCTCGCACGGATTTGTGCCTTGGGATGATCTCCATCACCCCAAATTGTCACGCTCAGAAGGCATGGCAGATGGCAAGTTTCTGTACGTAAATGGCAATAACACCCCACGGGTAGCTAAAATTGACTTAACTACTTTTGAGACCGTAGAGATTATGGAAATTCCTAACTCTGCTGGTAACCACTGCTCGCCGTACCCTACCAATAACAACGAGTATATCTTGGCCGGAACCCGGTTTAGTGTGCCGCTTGACTTGGAAAAAGGAGGCGTAGGTGATGCCGGATTAGATGAGTACAAGGAAAAATTTAGAGGTTCCATTTCCTTTATTAAAACCAATGAAGACGATGGTCACATGGAATTAGATTTCCAAATCTTAGTCCCAGGTTTTGACTATGACCTTGCAAATGGCGGGAAAGGCCCCTCAAATGATTGGGTGTTTTTTACCACCTATAACACGGAACGGGCTAACACCTTAAAAGAGTTAAACGCTTCTCAGAACGACCGTGACTATCTGGCAGCTATCAACTGGAAAGTTGCGGCCAAATATGCAGCCGAAGGCAAAACCCACGAAATGCCCGCTAACTATTACCACAACACCTTAGATCACGGCACCCATCAGGCTTCATCTAAAGTTATCAAAAAAGTGCGTTACCTGCTGCCGGAAGAATGCCCAGGCATGATGTACCTAATTCCAGCACCTAAATCGCCGCACGGCATTGACGTAGACCCAACGGGCGAATACATGGTGGTTAACGGTAAATTGGCCGCAAGCTTGCCTGTTTTCTCTTTCTCAAAAATGATGAAGGCCATCAAGAACAAAGAGTTTGACGGTGAAGTAAATGGCATTCCGGTATTTAAGTACGAATCTATCTTACAAGCTGAAGTGAAAGAGCCGGGCCTAGGGCCGTTGCACACTGAGTTTGACGGAAAAGGCAACGCATATTCTACCATGTTTGTGTCTTCTGAAGTAGTAAAATGGAGCCTGAAAGACTTTAAAGTTAAAGACAGACTTCCGGTATATTACTCACCGGGTCACTTAATGATTCCGGGTGGTGATACCAAAGATCCTTACGGTAAGTACATGGTGGTGATGAACAAAATTACCAAAGACCGCTACCTGCCAACCGGACCTGAGTTAATGCACTCGGCTCAATTAATTGATATTAGCGGCGAGAAAATGAAACTGCTGCTTGACTTCCCTACGTTAGCAGAACCGCATTACGCACAAGGGATTCCGGCTAATAAAATTGCGCCCAACAGCGTTAAGTTTTATAAGCTAGCTGATAACAAACACCCTGACGCCGTTAAAAACGAGAAAGACGTTAGTGTAACCCGCAAAGGCAAAACTGTTAAAGTAAGAATGACTTCTATTAGAAGCCACTTTACGCCAGATAACATTGAGGGAATTGAAGTAGGTGATACAGTATTGTTCCACGTTACCAACTTGGAGCAGGACTGGGATGTACCGCACGGTTTTGCCATTATGGGCGCTAATAACGCTGAAGCTTTAGTAATGCCGGGCGCTACTCAAACGTTGAGATGGATACCGAAACAAGTAGGTATTTTCCCCTTCTACTGTACTGACTTCTGTTCTGCGTTGCACCAAGAAATGCAAGGGTATGTGCGGGTGTCTAAGAGAGGATCCAACGTACCTATAAAATTCTCTACAGGTGTTAAAAAGCCGGTGCCACCTGCTACCGCTTCTGTAAGTAAATAACTCTTTTCAAAATGGTAAAGACAGCGGATGTTTCTAAAAAGCTCCGCTGTCTTTTTTATTATACCCTAATCTATTTAAAATGGCAGCTTACCTCAAAATATTGATGGTGCTCGCGGCTTTGTCGCTGGGCCTGTTATTTCTCTTTCCGATGTGGAAGATTTATTTAGAAGCTCCCCAGTACCCAGAAGGGCTAGAATTACACATCTGGGTCAACAAACTGTCTGGGAGTAATGAAGGCGTTCTACAGAATTTTAATATCCTAAACCACTACATTGGCATGGCCCCCATCTATGCAGATTCTTTTGCTGAGTTAAAGATCATGCCCTATGTGGTGGTGTTTTTCATGATCACTGGGGTGATTGTAGCTTTTGTAGGAAAAAGAAAATTGGTATTGGGTTGGGTGGTTCTATTAATGGTTGGCGGGGTCGTCGGGCTAGTAGATTTTTACCTGTGGTTGCATAAGTTCGGGACTAATCTAGATCCGCAAGCACCCATTAAAGTACCAGGCATGACCTATGTTCCGCCTATGTTGGGCAGCAAGCAACTCCTTAATTTCCATGCGTTGTCTTTGCCGGGCTGGGGAAGTTTAGGGATTTTACTGGCGGTAGTTCTTGCCCTGCTGGTCTTTTATTTAAGCTCTAAGCCCAAAGTGGCAATTTCATAAATTCTGCTAACATGAAACGTATCTTTCCTCTCACCTACGGGTGGATGGCAGTCGTGCTCTTTTTGTTTACCGCTTGCTCTCCAGAACCTAAACCCATTCCGTACGGCAACGCCAATTGCGCGCATTGCAACATGACCATCTCAGATACCCGTTATGGTGCCGAGATGGTAAATGATAAGGGCAAACCTGCATTTTTTGATGCGGTAGAATGCCTAGCAGCCTATGTAAACAGTAACCCAGAAGAGAGTGAGAAGGCTTCTTTTTTAATGGTCACTGACTATACTAATCCTACAAAAATCCTATCGGTTGATAGTGCCCACTTTGTGCGCAGCCCTGCTATTCCTAGCCCCATGGGCATGAACTTGTTAGCCGTTTCTACTCCAGAGGCTGCGGAGAAAATTAAGCAGGAGCAAGGCGCTGACTTGCTAACCTGGGCGCAGGTGTTGGATTTAATGAAGCAGAATGAGAAACATCCTTAAGTATTTGCAAGCGGTATTACCTATTTTTTTGCTGTTGTTATGGTCGCAGGCGGTGGTTGGAGCAACCGTAACGGTGTGTAAAACCTGTGCCCATACTTCTGTAAAGCAAGCAGTGCTGCAGGCAAACCCCGGCGATACGGTTTTAGTAAAAAGCGGGGTTTACCAAGAATCTGGTATTTTGATTGATAAATCCCTTCGCCTAATTGGCGAAGGAAACCCGGTAATTGATGGAAACTTTACGGGCCAACTCATTTCGGTGAAGGGTGATGACGTAACCATCCAAGGATTCACTCTTAAAAACGTAGCAACTAGTTACTCCAAAGACGATGCCGCCATCCGGGTCTTTCAGCGAAGCAACATTCAAATTTTGAACAACACCATCCTTAATACTTACTTCGGAATTTATATGCGCGACTGTGATGGCGTCGTGATAAAAGGCAACAAGATTGTCGGCGATAATAAAGATAAAATGGAATCGTCTTTGGGCAACGCCATTCACTTATACTATTCAGAGAACGTAGAAATTACCGACAACAACGTGCAAGGCCATCGGGACGGGATTTACTTAGAAGTGGTAAAAAACAGCCAGGTGCATCGCAATATAAGTCACCAGAATCTACGGTACGGCATGCATTTTATGTTCTCAGACGGCAATACCTACACGTACAATATTTTTCGGAACAACGGGGCCGGCGTGGCGGTAATGTACACCAACAATGTCCGGATGGCCCACAACACGTTTGAGCAGAATTGGGGCGCCGCTTCTTACGGTCTTTTGCTGAAGGACATTAGCCAAAGCGTTATTCATAACAATACCTTCCGCCGTAACACTACCGCCATCCACATGGAGAGCTCTAGCCGGTTACACATTAAAA
>JBBSSO010000149.1:0-5520 GCA_038241905.1 Cytophagales bacterium
ATCATTAAAGTTTATTTTATCTAAAAGATCCGATTATATCTCAAAGTATTGTATATACCTGCAAAAGGACCAAAGGTGTAATCATACCATTTGGCCCTAACTCTCAAACTGTTCAAGGTCAGTATATCGTTTTGATTGCGGCAATCCCATTATGCCCCTATTCTGGTCCCGTTGGGGTCTAATGGGTTACGCCTAAAGTTCCATCCTCTCCCGTCGGTAGCATCATATGGATTTTTGCCATTGTTGGTGTTATCACCAACAAGCGGAATAGCCTTCTTCTACTCAAGATAATGCTTTAGAAAGCCAAACTCATCTTTCTCCTCTAAATAAAATCTGGCCGAAGAATAAAAGTAGTCTTCCGGCTGTTCTGCTAACCGCCACTTCTCCTGCAAAGGGTTATGATGGATGTAATCTAACTTCTGCTCTATTACCTTTCTGGTGTAGCATTTTACAGAAAGCGGATTTCGTTCCCATATCTGATACTGCCGATCTTTGGCATTTATCCTGAATCTCTCCAAAACGGCCGGATGGTGCTGGGCTAAATCAAATTTTATTTGCTGGCCAGTAAACTTCAGAAAATCGCGTTGCACATCTTGGGGCCGATGTGGTTCTAAAATCTCCCAAAGCAAATGCAGGTGGTTGGGCATAAGCACGAATGCATAAATGTTAACCCGCTTTTCTTTCGCCAAGAAACGCAGGCTAGCTAGAATTATCTCCTTGTATTTATTTGGCTTGAGGAGCTGCTTCCATTCTAGGATGGTGACGGTAAAGAAGACTATATGGCGCTGCTCTTCCATTGTTTATAATTATCATATTGATACGCGGTTGGGCTTGTTGGTGATAACACCAACAAGGGCGGGGAATCATTTTGGTGCGTATTTTCACTTGTTGGTGATAACACCAACATGGGCTGGCAACAAGAGCTAGGCAGGTTCCCTGAAAATTACCCGAGCCAAAACTTGACTAGTTGCCCTTGCTGTGTTTTTTCACTAATATGCAACAAGACTGGCTAATGACATATTCATTTAATTTACCTATTCCAAACCTTCAACCAGTTGCCCTTGTTGTGTATTTTCACCAACAAGCAATATATCATCAAACCTGTTTTAGGCCTGTATTTACAAAAAGAGCCCGAAAACGTCAGCTTTCGGGCTCTTTATTTTATAAGATGCAAAACGACCAAGAAAAATCTTGTGTCCTACGTCTTACATCCTACGTCTAAAATTTTTTTACTGCTTCTTGGCTTGCAGGTCCATTTCAATGTTTACGGTTTCAGAGATGAACTTATCGCCCAAGGTTTTGTCGTTGCCGTAGTTCATTTTCCACTGGGTGCGGTCAATGTCAAAATTGCCTTTGGCTTTTAAGGTATTGTCATCTAGTTCCACGTGGGCCGGAAACGTGATGTTCTTGGTTTGATCCTTGATGGTGAGGTTTCCGCTTACGTTAAAGTTGGCACCTTCTACCAAAGAAGTGTCGCCTTCGCTGGGTTTGTAGGGCGTTACGCCTGTGATTTCAAACTTGGCAGTGCCAAATTTATCGGCGTCAAAGAAATCGCCGCTCATGAGGTGCGGACGAAGTTTGCCTTCAATCATTTCGCCTTCTTCTTCCAAGTCCATGGACTTAATATCAATCACGAAATTGCCGCCGGTTATCTGGTTGTTGGCTACGGCTACGTTGCCGGATGTGAGCTTAAAAATGCCGGGGTGGTTCTTGCCTACGCCGTTGCCGGTAAACCTGATTTTAGAGTCGGTGGTGTCTACGGCAAAGGTTTGGCCCGAGGCATCTGCGGCCTGCTGGGCGTCGGTAATGGTGGCGCTGTCGCCTTTGGGGGCTTCGTTGCAAGAGGTAAAAGCAAAAGCGGCGGCCAAAGCAAAACCGGTAGTTTTAAGAGCGATGTTCGTTTTCATAACTATTTTAATTTTTTTCGTGGAGGTATACAAACCTACCAAGTAATAGACTGATTGTCAACGTTACATTTGAATATATGTTTTAGTAAATGTTCTAAAACAAAGAAATAGGCCGATGTAGATAAGCCAATTATCAGCTTGTCTTGAAGCCATCGGCTTGCCGGAAAACCACCTCAAGAACGCGAGTAATTTTACCGGAGTTTTAGGCCTGATTTTCTAAAAACAAGCCTAAAACATAAATTTATAATTTGCCGTAAAGAAAAAATGCGTTTCCGGGTTTGGGCCCGGGAACGCATTTTTTAAAAAGAACCATCGCTATAAATAGCGGGTTCTGGCAAATTTTAGTTGAACACGCGGCTGTTTACTTTTTTGCTTTTGCGGTCATTCGTAGACTTGGTTTTAGACTTTTCTGAAGCCGGACTAACCGCGGGCGCCACTACTTTTGCCACTACCGGCATGCCTTCAATATCTAGCTCTACCACATCGTAACCCAGTTTTTCTAGGCCCGGTTTGATAGAAGCTTTATCGCCGACTAGCATAATGTTCATGTTGTCAACTGGCAAATGCTTCTTGGCTAGCGCATTGATTTCTTCCTTGGTAATGTTTTGGAGAATCTGGTTTTGCTTGGCAATGTAGTCAGCGTCTAGGTTGTAGCGCAGCATTTGGTTCAGGAAAGCGGCTTTTTGGAAAGAAGTTTCATACTTGCGGGCATCGGCCTGGCCGATGGCGCTTTTCATGAAAGCTAGTTCCTCGTCCGTAATTCCCTCTTCTCTAAAACGCTTAATCTCTTTCATAAACTCTACCACGGCGCTGTCAGACACGTTAGAACGCACGCCGGCGTAGGCCGTGTACGGGCCAGTGGCCTCGGTGCCGGAGAAGTACGAGCCCGCCCCGTAGGTATAGCCTTTTTCTTCGCGCAGGTTCAGGTTTATGCGGCTATTAAAGTTACCGCCCAACACAAAGTTCATCAAAGAGGCTTTGTAGTACTCGCCGGTGGCGTCATACGGCAAGGCCATGTACCCAATCCTGATTTCAGACTGAGCAGCTTTGTCTTTGTCTACCAAAAAGATGGTGGTCTTTTTAGCGGTGTTTAGCTTGGGTTCAGCGGGCATGGTCACTTTTTTGGCTGCCCATTTGTTCAGGAAAGCAATCTTAGGCATAATCTCATTCTGCTCCACATCGCCTACTATAACCAGATTGGTCACGCTGGGCGAGAAATAGTTCTGGTAGAATTTCTTAACATCGTCTAAGGTAATATTTTCTACCGTGGGCAGCGTGCCCATAACCGGAATGGCTTGGATGTGGCCTTGGCCGTACAGCAATTTGTTGTAAACGTTGTTGGCGATGACGGTGGGTTGGGTGCTTTGGTTTTTGATGGCCTCCAGACGTTGCTTTTTAAGGCGGTCAAAATCGTCTTTAGAGAAGCGGGGGTGCAGCATGCGTTCCTCTAGCAGGGCCAAAGTAGCGTCTAGGTTTTTCACCTGCGTTTGCACTTGCACGGTCATGCTCTCAGAACCGCTCCCGAAGGAGATAGAAGAGCCCAATTTCTCCAACTTGCTGCTGATTTCCTCGGCGGTAAATTTCTCTGAATCCTCATTCAGCAAAGCCGCCGTCATAGATGCAATACCCGCTTTAGATGGGTCGTGCGCTTCTAGTTTGTGGCCGCCTTGCAGCGTGAACAGCATGGTGATGGTAGGTACTTCGTCATTTTTGGTACCAATAATCTTTATGCCGTTGGTCAGGTTCTGCTTCCAGAAACTTGGTACGGTAATAATAGGATTGGTACCAGCAGCCGGGCGTTGGCGGCGGTCAAAAGTATCAGTGGCTTTTACGTATTTAAGGCCAGAATACTGGTCGGCGGGGGGCATGTAGCCAGATTTGTCAACGGTAAAGTTATCTGCTGCGGCCACCATTTCGGGCTTGCCTTTGGGCACCACGCTAAGCAATACCGCTTTTTTACCTTTAATGTATTGGTTATACACGCGCATTACATCTGCTTTGGTAACTGCGTTGTGGGCCTTTAGTTGCTGGGTAAGAAAGTTTGGGTTGCCGGTAAAAGTTTGGTTAGAAGCCAAGGTAGATGTTTTGCCAGAAACGCTGGAAAGATTGTTCACAACGCGGGCTTCATAAGAGGCCTTGAAACGCTCTATATCTTCATCGGTTACGCCTCTTTTCTCAAACTCCACGAACGCGTTGCGTAGTTCTTTCTCCATTTCAGCAAGAGAATGACCGGGCAGCGGCAGCACGGTCAGGCTAAACTCACCGGCCAATTCTGAGGCGGGGTGGCCTGCGCTAGCCTGTATGGCTTTCTGGGCTTTGGTTAGGTTCTGGTAAAGGATAGAAGTCTTGCTACCGCCAATAATCTCGGCTAGCAGGTCCAAAGGCACCTCGTCTGGGTGGTTGTTAGGCACGGTAGGGAAGGTCATCTGCAACATCGGGAAGCGGATGTTGTCTTCATAAGAAATGTAACGGTCTTTGGTAAGAACTGCGGCCGGCAATTTCATGTTCTTTACTTCTGGGCCGCGCGGAATGGAGCCAAAATATTTCTCGGCCAGCTTCACTACTTGCTCAGGAGTTACGTCTCCGCCCACGGTTAATGTGGCGTTGTTGGGGCCGTACCAGCGCAAGAAAAAGTTTTTCAGGTCATTTACGTTTACACGATTCAGGTCTTCAATATACCCGATGGTGGTCCAGGAATACGGGTGGCCGTATGGATACAGCGCCTCGCTGTTTTTCTCATACACCAAGCCGTACGGACGGTTGTCATAGTTCTGGCCGCGTTCGTTTTTAACGGTTTCGCGCTGCACTTCAAACTTTTTCTGGGTTACGGCATCAAGCAAAAAGCCCATGCGGTCAGCCTCTAGCCACAAGGCGCTTTCTAGTTGGTTAGAAGGCACGGTCTCAAAGTAGTTGGTGCGGTCGCGGTTGGTGGTTCCGTTCAAGGTGCCGCCCGACTGCGATATTATTTTGAAATGTTCTTCATCGGCTACGTTGTCTGAGCCCTGGAACATCATGTGTTCAAAAAAGTGCGCGAAGCCAGATTTGCCCACTTCCTCGCGGGCGCTGCCCACGTGGTAGGTCACGTCTACGTGCACAATGGGGTCAGAATGATCTTCGTGCACCACCACGGTTAGGCCGTTGGCCAGTTGGTATTTTTTGTACGGAATCAAAAGTTGGCCGTCTTGGCGGGTTACCTGCTCCAAAAGCTTGGTCTCCGTTTGGGCGCCCGTGGCGGATGTTTTACCCGAGGCTGTTTTCTCGGTCTGGCACTGGGTGTGCATGGCCATTGTGGTGGCTAACAAAAGGGCCAGGGTTTTCTTGTTTAACATATGGGGTGGGTTAGATGCTAGAATGGTGGTATAAAATTAGTCATTCAAGTCATGACTTTATTACAGAAAGCCAACCTTTTTTTAAGCAGGGAAATCTCCAAGCCAGGCCGGGTCACTAACAAAGCCGTTGGTTTGAGGTTGCGTTTTAGGCCTGTTTTTTAAAAAACAGGCCTAAAACAGGTGAACTTTTTTGCGGTTCTAAGAGCATGTTTAAATTTGTCTTTTGCGCTACAAACAGGCATCAAAAGAACCTGACTTCGCCTTTTTCTCTCACCATAGCGCTG
>JBBSSO010000150.1:0-5516 GCA_038241905.1 Cytophagales bacterium
CTTCGGGTCTTTCCGGAGGTTTTCTAGAAGCGGCACAATGTCTTCGTGCTGAAACCGGCGGTCTTTAATGCTGGGTTCTTTGTAAGTGCTGTGCAGGTCAAAAGCTTGGCGCGCGAGCACAGGAACGGTGGTGGTTTGGCCCTGAGCCTCCAGTAGCGTCATGAATACCAGAATGAGAAGGAAAGTTTTTTGCATAGTCCTAGTTTTCTACTCCTTTTACCGCTGGCTTAAAAGAATTCCGCGGTATCGTTTCAAAACACGGGGTAATGTAAGGACGATTTTTGGGTATCTGAAAAGAATTTAAAAATTTTGATAAAGTAGCGTGTTTTTTGCCTGTTTTCGCTGCTTTTTCTAAATATTTACTTTTTAAAAGTTGCCCCAAAAGAACAAATCATTTGCCCACAATCACGAACAAATGTTAGTAAACTAAGCCCATCAATTCATTTAGCAGGTCTTTAATTTCATTATAACAGAGATGATAACGGCGGAAATTTTAATCGATGGAAAAGCTATAGGCTGTTTTAGGCCTGTTTTTCCAAAAACAGGCCTAAAACAGGAAAGTCACTAGCACACTTTAACCTATTTTCATGCGCGGATCTGGGCTCACGTATTGGTTGGTGAATTGGCTAGCCAAATATTTGTAGTGCGCGGCCATGGCAATCATGGCTGCGTTATCCGTGCAGTATTCACAAGCGGGTACGTACACGTTCCATCCAAATTTGCTAGCTCCGGCCTCCAGCGCGGCCCGTAATCCAGAGTTAGCAGATACGCCACCGGCGATGGCAATTTCTTTTATTTTCTCCTGCCGAGCGGCTAACTCAACTTTCCGCATTAAAGTAAGCACCAACGTATGCTGAATGCTGGCGCAGATATCAGCTAAGTTGTCCTGCACAAAATCAGGATTTGTTGCGGAGTTTTTCCGGACAAAATTTAGAATAGACGTTTTTATGCCGCTAAAAGAAAAACTGTAACCCGGCATGTCCGTTACCGGAAACGCGAACCGGGTTGGGTTGCCGGTTTGGGCCAACTTATCTAGCAAAGGTCCGCCCGGGTACGGTAAGCCCAATAACTTAGCAGATTTATCAAATGCCTCGCCCACGGCATCATCAGTGGTTTGGCCCAACACTTCCATCTGCAAAGGACTTTTCACCAGCACCACCTGCGTGTGGCCGCCGCTGGCCGTAAGGCAGAGGAACGGAAAGTCAGGGCTGGGTTTGTCAATAAAATGCGCCAGAATGTGGGCCTCCATGTGGTTAACGGCTATTAAGGGAATATCTAAGCCCAACGCAAAGGATTTAGCAAACGAACTGCCCACCAATAAAGCGCCCAACAAGCCCGGCCCTTTGGTAAAAGCCACCGCGTGCAAATGAGTTTTTGCTATATTTGCCTGTTGCAGCGCCTGAGCAACCACGGGAATAATGTTTTGCTGGTGTGCCCTAGAAGCTAATTCTGGCACCACGCCCCCGTATTGTTCATGAATGGCCTGCGTGGCCACAATGTTTGAGAGCACTTGTCCGTTCTGAATAACAGCTGCCGAAGTTTCATCACAAGAAGATTCAATCGCTAATATAGTAGGATACATATTCTGTTGGAGACGCAAGACCTGGAGACAAAAGAAAAAAAGAAAAACCTCCTGCAAGGTATAGCAAAAGCGCTTTTAAAAATAATTCTGGGCGTGCTAATCTTGGCGATGGTGTTGGTGGCCGCTTTAATGGTGGCCCTGCGGTACCCGTCTGTCCAAACGCGCGTGGCCCAAAAAGCGGCGGAAATCCTTTCCGAAACCATTGACCACCAAGTCACCATCGGCTCCGTGGATATTGATTTCTTTAAAAGCGTAATTTTAGACAAGGTGCGGGTGTTGGACCGCACCGGAAATACTCTCTTCTACATCGGCCAAGCCGAAGTAGACATTGGGCTTTACAGCATTTTTAACCCCAAGCGGCTGCACGTTTCTTCTCTCACGCTCCGCAACCTAGAGGCCAACCTCGTTCAGCGTAAAGGTTCAGATTCTTTGAATATGAGCACGTTTATTACGGCGCTGGGTAATTTAATTACCCAAGACACTGTGCAGTCAAAAAAGCCTTTTGAGTTTTCTATTGATGAATTGGTGCTGAAAAACGGGCATTTTACCTACCATAATTACAACGATGCCCCCATAAAAGAAGGCCTGGATTACCAGCACCTAGACCTGCTTAATATTAACGGTCGTTTTTCTGAGATTAACCTCTGGGATGATTCCATACAAACTAAAATCACCAACCTTACTACCCGCGACCGGAAATCAGGCACGTTTCTTAAAAAACTAAACACCCGCATGACGTTTGCTTCTACCTATTGGACGTGGGACGAGCTGGACATGCGCCTGAACGATAGCCACTTGGCCAAGTACCTCAGGTTTGATTACAATACGTTTGATAATTTCATGTATTTCAATGACAGCGTTACCGTAACGGCTCAATTTGACAGCACCTACATCCGCTCACAAGACATTGCTTTGTTAGCAGACCAGTTAAAAGGTTGGGACGAGCAAATATTAATTTCCGGTAAGGTAAAGGGCCGGGTTGCTAATTTTAGAGCCCGGGATGTAGACATTATCTACGGCAAAAACACCCACATCACGGGGCACATCAGCGCGCAGGGTCTCCCCGATTTCCAGAACACGTTTACCGAGTTAGAATTGGGGCCCAGCTCCGTAAATGCCCGCGACTTGCGCGAGTATATTCCCGCCAAAATTTACAAAGTGGTGGCCCGGGCCGGCACTATCAAATTTAACGGTGCGTTCACGGGCTTCTACAATGACTTTGTCGCCAACGGCGATTTTAATACCGCGTTGGGTAAACTAACATCAGACATTAACCTCAAGTTCGACAAAGAAACCGCCAATCATTCATCTTACCGCGGCTATTTAAAGACTGTGAACTTTGACATGGGCGCTCTAATGGGCGACCGCAGCTTGATTAAAAAAGTGTCTATGGATGGGCGTATTAAGGGCAGCGGTTTTTCCTTTTCTACCGCTCGCCTGAAAATGGACGCCAAAATCGGTGCTATTTCTTTGAACAACTACACCTACCGGAACATGGTGGTAGACGCTGACCTGAGCCGCGAGATGTTTAATGGAAAATTCCGGATTAATGACCCCAATTTGGTTCTTGATGCCTCTGGCCGAATCAATTTCCAAAATAACCAGCAGATATTTGACCTTACCACCCACGTAAAGAAAGCAGATTTGCAGGCCCTCGGGCTGATGGACCAGAAACTTGTATTGCAAACTGATGCCAAGGTTGATTTTACTGGGATTAAATTAGATGAGATTTACGGCGAAGCAGATTTTAGCAACACCAAACTTTTATACGATGGAAAAGAAGTCAACATTGATTCTTTAAACATTGTCTCGCATGTCCATGACGGCATCCGGGAGCTGCACGTGGGTTCAGAAGTGCTGGCCTTGCGGGCTGGTGGCGACTTTGCTTACAGCGTACTTTTTGAAGACCTCAAAACCCTTTACCACGAATACGAACTCAATTTCCAAAACAACCCAGTCGCTATTGCCAACTACTACCGCAACAAACCTGTAAATCCACCTAAAGAATACAAGATTGACCTAGACGTACATTTGCGGCACATTAACCCCGTGTTGCACGCCTTTGCGCCCTCGGTTTCGGTATCAGATTTTTCTAGGATTGAAGGAACGTTCCGTAATGGGCCAACTGCAATCTTGTCCCTTTTTGGTAAACTAGATACCATCTTGGTTGGTACCAATCAGTTTTACAACAACAATGTAGAGCTAACGTCCTCCAAACTTTGGAACAATCCAGAAGTTTTAGCCAACGCCATCTTTACCTCTGAACGCCAAAACGTTGTGGGCGCCGGTGACACAGAAAAACTCTATTTAGAAGGGGTTTGGAACAACCGGCTTATCAGTTTTTCCTCTAACATCGCGCAAAGCGGCACTACTAACCAAGCCAACATCAGCGGAAATGTTATGTTTGAGCAACAAGACATTCAGATAGTCTTTAACCAATCTAACATCAACATTCTGGACAAGAACTGGACAATTGCGCCCAACAACACAATTGTTATTGATGATGGAACCATAGATTTCAACAACCTCACGTTTTCTTATGGGCCGCAAAGCATCAACATTTTCGGGAAGCTGTCCAGAGACCCGCAAGAATCAGTGAAGGTAACGGTAAAGGAATTTCAATTGGAAAACCTCAATCCCATCCTTCCTGAACAGCTATTTGGCCGCTTGAACGGAGAACTTGTAGTGCAGGATTTTTACCAGCAAATGAACCTATCCGCTGTCATGGCCGTGGACTCGTTTACGCTGGGCAATCAGTTAATTGGAAACGTGGTTGGCACTACCACCTGGGATAACGGCAAGGAAGTGATGAACCTTGATTTAGGCATTAGCCGAGATAACCGCAAGGTGTTGTCTTTAACTGGCACCGTGAACCCCACCGGAGCTGATCAGCAACTCAATCTGCTGGCTGTGATGGACAACGCGCAGGTAAAACTGGTGGAACCGCTGCTCAAGGACATTCTCTCAGACATGGGCGGCACCATGCAAGGGCAAGTGAAGATTACGGGTAAACTGGCGGGGCCGATACTGCAAGGTTCCGTGTTGGTTTCAGATGGCTCTTTTGTATTCGATTATCTTAATACCAAATATTCGTTTGCAGACCGCGTGTATTTTAGTGAGAAAGACATCTCTTTCCGCAACGTGCGTCTCCGTGATATTTACAACAATACAGCCGTTATAGACGGCGCCATTTTACACGATGGTTTTAACAACATGGTGCTAGATTTGAAAGCCAGCTTTAATAAGCTGATGGTTTTGAACACCACCCGAGACGATAATCAACCTTATTACGGCTCCGCCTTCGCAACTGGTGAGGCCACAGTTATGGGCGCATCCTCTAACTTACAAGTAAACATTACCGCCCGCAGCGAGCCCAATACGTCCATCTCCATTCCGCTGGATAATACCACGGCTTTGGAACGCAAGGATTTTATCATTTTTGAAAACAACAACGTGAGCGACAGCGTGGGCACTTCCATCGGGATTGTAACCCAGAAAAAAGGGGTGGATTTGTCCGGCATTCGGTTGAACTTTAACTTAGACGTGACCGAAAACGCCTACATCGAACTTATTTTTGATGAACGCACCGGCGATATTATCCGCGGACGCGGGAAAGGAAATATCCGGATGGTGATTGACACGCGCGGTGAATTCTCAATGTTTGGCAACTATGAAATTTTGCAGGGTCGCTACAATTTTACTATGCTGGGCATTGTAAACAAAGAATTTAACGTGCGGCCCGGCGGTACCATTACTTGGAACGGAGATCCACTGCAAGGTAACCTTCGGCTAACGGCCGCCTATACACAACGCGTTTCTTTAGAGCCCATTTTGGGAACACTTACTCCTGAAGAGCGCGACTCGCCAGCGGCCCGGGCGCGTTATCCGGTAACGGCTATCATGGATTTGGATGGGCCGCTTACTACGCCGGAAA
>JBBSSO010000151.1:0-5510 GCA_038241905.1 Cytophagales bacterium
ACCAAACTGATAGTGGTTTTAGGCCACAGCACGTGTGGGGCCGTAGGTGCTGCCTTAAAAAGACCTGAAAACCCGCCAGGCCATATTGTTACGTTAATTAATGCCATTAAACCCGCCGCCCTGGAAGCCGAAAAAGGACAGGGTGATAAACTGGCATTAGCCGTAAGGCTAAATGTAGTTAATCAGGTAAACCAACTGCGGCAATTAGAGTCGGTTTTAAGCCGGGAGTATGCAAAGGGAGACTTACTAATTGTGGGGGCAGTCTATAACCTGAGTACGGGCAAAGTAGAATTTTTAGAGGAGACCTTGCAAGGCCTCCCTCCTACACAATTTTCTAAGAAGGACATTACTGGCTTGTAGCCTCAATACGTCAGCAACTAATCTGAGCACTTTAACGCCTAGGCACTAGGTACAGTCTTGTGTACATGTTGTTTGTTCCGTGTGCATTTTGTAGGTGCAGCTGCCAAAACAGGCCTAAACCAAATTATGGTTTTAGGCCTGTTTTTGCAAAAACAGGCCTAAAACAAGCTCTTACTTTTTCGGAACATCGCGGTGGTACGGAATGGTGCTCCGTACTTTTTTGATACGCTCCGGACTAAAGCTGGGCAGGGGTAAATCGTTGGCATCGCGCCAGGCTTGCACTTGCTCTTCGGCGGTCTGGGTTTTCTCTTCTGATAGGCCCGGATCTTTGCCCAAGTACAAGGTTTGAGACGGAAACGCAAAACCAGTCCCGCTGGCGTCAATAACATCCATCATCCGCAAAAGTAGGTCTTCTTGTATTTCCAAAAACTCATTAATGTCGGCGGTAAGCACGTAAGAAAACACTTCTAAGTTAAACGAGAAATCACCAACGCCCACAAACCGCACCCGCGCCGACTCTGGGTCAACCTTGGGGTGAGCGTATAAAATAGAGCGAAGCTCTACTAACAAATACCGAATCTGGTCTGGGCTGGTACTGCAGAGCACACCAAAAGTGGGGTGATACCAAATACGGTCGCGGTGGGCGTAGTTTTCAATGCGTTGCGAGGAAAAATCGCCGTTGGGGATGGTGATGATGGTGCGGTCCAGCGTTCTGATGCGGGTGGAGCGCATACCAATGGACTCTACGGTACCTACGGTTGTTCCTACTTTGCAGAAATCGCCTACCCGAATAGGCTGATCAGCGATGAGGGTTACGCTGCCTACAAAGTTTTCGACGGTTTTCTGGGCTCCCAACGCCAACGCGATACCGCCAATCCCGAGGGCGGCCAGACCCGTGGTCACGTCAAAACCGAGGGTGCTTAAAAGCGTGATAACCCCAAAGATCACAATCGCTATCTTCGCGCCGCGGCGCAAAAAAAGCACAGCGGAAAGGCCTGCCTGGTTCCGAAGGCGGATCATGCGCCGCTGCATATATCGGCCAAACACATCTATCAGCCTCCAGAGCAGCAGCAAAAACACCGCTAGCCCTACAATGACGGTTAAGAAACTGAATTTCTGACGCACTATAATAGAAATGCCCACCCGCTGGCTCAATTCAAAGAAAAACCAGAGCGTTAAATACAGCTTTAAAGGCAGCGTAAAGGCGTCAATAACTCCGGCAGTGGCCTCTCTTTTTGAATTGAGCCAGAATCTATCTAGCAAAAACTTGAGGCCGTGCACTACTACCCAAGAGAGCGCGTAGGCTAAAAAAACAATTAACAATAACGCCAGCCACTGCCCCGCAGGCACGCCGCCCCATTTGTACTCTTGGGCAAATTCGGGCGTTAATTTATCTACCAGCGCCTCGGTGGCCTTGTCTTCCTGCAACGGAATGCGCTGCACCGTTTGCGTAGAGAAAAGCCACAGCGGGCCACCCTCTGGCCCGTCTATTTTCTCCATTAACAGGTCAAATTCTTCGCCATCAATGCTGGCCGAGCCTACGCGTTCTAAGTTGGCGCTCAAGTTGTCATCCTCGCGGCCCGAGGTATTATTACTCAAAAGCGAGTAAGGTATAATTTTTCCTTTCTGATCTAGCAAGCGCTGCAGGCCGCGAGCCAAAAGCTGGCCTTGTATGCTTTGTTGCAGCGCTGGGTCTACATTCAAATACAGAACTGCTTTGGCGTAGTTTTCTTCCGAGATGGCGGCAATAAATCCCTCCACCGAGCTCCGGGGCGTGCGCCGGCCCAGGCTATCGTTGGGCCAATCGGGCATGACGGCTTCTACCAGAGAGGTAGTGTCTTCTGAGCCAAACTGCGCTTGTGCCGAGGGGGGAGAAAAGCCCAGAAACAGTAGAAGAAAAGTAAAAAGTATGGCCCGCCGGGCCGATGGATAAGAAGGCAAAAGTTTAGATGTTGGTGTGTGCATTAGGTGCTGTTATTTGCTGAATGTAGATGAACGGGCGCGGAAAAATTGCTCCAGAGAAAACCTTTCTCCGCTCCTCCGTGCCCTTCCTGACCGCAAGATATTGAAAGTAGTTCAAACGTTCTGCCGGGATAGGGGTTACTTTTCTGAGTTGGAAGCTTGGAGCTGGCGGTGGTGATTGAATGGAAAAGCCTTGGTTTGGTTGGTACGTGGAGAGGTGTTTTAGGCCTGTTTTTGGAAAAAGAGGCTGAAAACGGGAAGTTGCAGTATTTAAAAATGGAGGGGAAAGACCATGTAGGTGTTCAAGCATATACTAATTAGTAGTACTTTAGGAAACGTAGAAATTACGTAGCATTGTTGGTGACGGCTATTTATTTATTATATTAGTTGTGCTAATGCTAATTGTGTGCTGAAGCAGACTATCATCCAAAAAAACGGCAAAAACTCCCTCCTCACCAAAGCCTTCGGCCGCGACTTGAAAGGCAAAATATCACAGCTATTGTACCTAGCAGGCTTAGCACTCTCCTTCTGGAGGTCCTTGGTCTTTAACGGTGTATAAGTGCTTTTGGAGTTGATATAGGATAAGAGGATTGAGCGGGTTTATGAGAGGTATAAATCTATAATAATTTGGATAAAATTATTATTAACTAACTTTTGAAAAATTATAAGCTCCCTTTATATTCCTGTTCAAATATGATCCAACAGATGGAGCATATGACAATGCTTCATATTCAATATATGGTACGTTGTGATAGTCATAAACAGTATTATTAACAAACCATATTCTCAAAGTATAGGAAACTGCGTCATAGCCTATTTCTGATATATTAGAAGAACTTACTTGAATTGTGGTAAAATTTTCCATATTAAATTGTTATAAATTTGCATTTCTCCAAAGGTTGACGACTTTCATGTATTCTTCAACTCCAGACTTAACTTCTTTCCATCTTAGAGAAATATTTGGATCTCCACTTTTAGGTACCTTACCTAGTCGATCAAATTTTATTCTAGAAGGTATTTTTACAGCCTCTCCCATAACTAACCCCTCTCCTGTTCTCAAGCTTGGAAGAATACCTACTAAATCACCTAAGTCATCTTGAATTGCAGAGGAAACATGCCCCCTATCCCTTTGGTTAGACATTCTTAGTGAAATTACTGATCCGCATTGACTTAAAACAGTTTCATCTAATTCAGATGGCCTCTGGGTTACCAAAAGTAAACCAGCACCATACTTTCTTCCCTCCTTAGCAATTGTCTGGACTGTTCTTGAGGCAATTGATTTTTCACCTGCTTTTAAGTAATTATGAGCCTCTTCTAATACTATAAATAATGGTTGCTGTCTACCGCCAATTGGTAAATTTTGTCCCCAAAAAAGTGAATCATAAACTATTTTCAATAATGTACCTGAAACGGAAGTCATTATTTCTTGTGGTACACCAGATAAGTCTATTATAGTAATTGCTTTTTCATGGCCAAGCCAACTAAACAATAGTTCATTCAAGTCTTTACTCACTTTACCATCTAAATCTGGGCCATATGTTTTAGGCTTTAATAGAAAACTATATCTGTCATCTAAAATCCGATTTCGAACACTATTTAAAAAAGTTAAAGTATTTAAAGCCTTTCTATTTAGAAAAGGGCTTCCACCCCCTAAGGATGCTAAGGGATAAATATTTGACTTCAAATTTTCTGGATCTCCAATTTCAGAAAGATCAGATGCATTATTTAATGTATTATCGATAAAAGTCTTTCTTTCGAAATCATCTAAATCAAACCACAACTTTTTAAGACTGAAAGGAATAGGGCTATCTGAATTGATAGAAGACAAATTTGGCTTTTCTACCAGATGTTTTACTGCATCAATTTTTCTTTGCAAAATTTCTAATCTTAGAAAGTCTTTTTGAGCATCATTTAATGCACCAGGGAATAAGTTAACAAATTCATCGAATGGCAAAGCCCAGAATGGTAGTTCTAACTCAGCTTCCCCTTTCTCAATATTAGCTCTTATTTTAAAAACCTTACTATATTCATCCAAACACTCATTATACTCACCATGAGGGTCAATAATTAAAATTCTTTGACTCTGTAAATCTGCATTTTTAGCAATTTCAGAAACTATGATTGAGACGACATTTGATTTCCCGCTCCCTGTTGAACCTACTACTGCACAATGCCTTGTAACAAGTTTATTTAAATCTAGCAGAGCTGGAAGGCTTTCAGAGGCACTTATTCTTCCAATTTTTAGATTTATATCATTAGTACTACTACCATATATAACCTCTAAATCTTTCAGAGTAACAAGATGAACTTCATCTTCAGCAGTGGGATACTGTGCTACCCCTCTCTCAAACTTATTACCTATCCTTTCACCAACTAAAGTTACTGTTAACCAACGCGAACTAAAATTTAAGGCTTGTTCATTATTATTAAGTTTCAGATTTTCAGGTATAGCATCTACACCGGCTTGGCTTACCACACCATACAAATTAGTAAATCCTAAAGGTATTCTAATAAAAGACCCAATTTGCCCAACCCTGTATACATTTCCATCAATTATTGGCATAGTAGAGCGTATTCTTTCATCTAAATGAATAGATATTCTACTTCCAGTAACACTCTTCACTTTACCAATAATAGTTTCCTCATTAAACATAATTAATTCACAGAGTTGCTAAAGCTTAATAAAAAATCTACAAACTTCTTAAAGTCTACTAATGTACACCTACCTTTACCAGTCCATAATTCCTTTGGGCTACCATCACCTTCTAAAAATTCTAAAGCATCTTCATTAAAAAATAAGTCCGTCATTATTGTTTCTTCTTTCGATGGTTCACTTAACAAACGCCATTTTCCAAACTTACCTGCTTTAACAGCTACATGGTTTGAAATTACTGTTAATCTGTTAGTTTGTTTTGCCAACTTTACAACAGGTGATTCTTCATTTAAACTTTCATCATAAATAAATGCAAATGCATGAGAAGATCTACTTCTGTTTAAGCCATTCAAAATCGTATTATTAATATGTTCATCTCCAAAAGAATAACCACATTGAAGTAGGCACTTAGTTAATAATCATTTTATAGGTGCAGGGCGGTTTTTCGACCATTCTTTTCATCAGGTTCTCGAAAATGCCCTCCTTCATCTTGTGTCGGTTGAAGCGGTAGGTGTACTCGTCAATGTAGGCCTGC
>JBBSSO010000152.1:0-5505 GCA_038241905.1 Cytophagales bacterium
TGCGCACCCCACCCGATATCCAAATTCCAGAGCCAATTTCGGTTGGTCATGCCCGGGCCAGTCTTCTTATAATGGAAATTCTGCCTTTAGAACCTTCGGCGGGCCCTTGTGGTAAGGTGCCGTGCCGCGCCTTGGCCAAGGTAACGCAGGTGCATGGCTTTGGGTCTTCTTTTACATCGGCCTTGGCCGTGGGGCAATTGGTAGAAATATTTTTTCCGATGACGATGGTTGACTCAACCAGTGAAACTGCTCTAAACCCCGGCGATGGGATTGTGGCAGAACTGCAAAACCCTTTACTGGGCAGTGCGGTATTTGTCGTCAGCAAGTTTTCCCGCCCATGAAAAGCCGTTTTGCATTTATTCCTTATCACATAAAAGAACAATTTTTTTGCTCTCCCACATGAAACATTCTCTTCGGCGCCAGCAAGTGGCAATGTCCGCTTTTATGCTTCTTTTTTTTGGCGCGATCCTGTACGGGGCTACTTTTCTGCCACTTAAAGTAAGTCATTCTTCTCATTTCTCGGCTAAAAGCCTAAAGGAAATCTCCCGGATTACCCGCGCCGACCGCTTGCACAAACAGGGCGCCATTGGGTCCAAAGATGATCCGTTTGCGCGCCTGAACTATGAGTTAGACCGCCTGAAAGACCCCGCCACGGGCCATGTGCCGGCGGGAATAAGGGAAATGGAAATGGCCTTCTCGGCGGGTTTGCTTACCGTAGATCAGGTAGAGCGCCAGAAAAATCCTTATGCGCAAAACAACCAATATTTCTGGTCTAGGCGCGGGCCCTACAACGTGGGCGGGCGTACCCGAGCCTTGGCGATAGACGCTGGCAACGAGAATATTTTTCTGGCAGGAGGCGTGTCTGGCGGCATGTGGCGCAGTACCAACAGCGGCAACGCCTGGACCAAAGTCACGGACCCTAACCAATTCCACAGCGTGTCTACTATTTCGCAAGATAAGCGGGTGGGCAAGCGCAACGTGTGGTATTACGGCACCGGCGAAATAAGCGGAAATTCGGCCTCTAAACCCGGCGCCTTTTATTACGGAAACGGCGTCTATAAATCTATTGACAACGGCATTACCTGGAACCCGCTACACGCTACGTTAACCCAAGACATTTCATCGTTTAACAATGTATTTCAATTTGTGCACCGCATTGTTACCAACCCCACCAACCCTACTCAAGACGATGTTTTTGCGGCGACAGTAGCGGGCATTCAGCGGTCTACTAACGGCGGCGCCACTTGGTTTCCGGTGCTGGGCACCGATGATCTTAAATTTTACAGCTCTAGCCCGTATTACACAGACATTGCCATTGGGCAAAAAACAGGCGTTAAATATGCAGCTCTGAGCCAAACGGCCGGCGGCGGCACTTCCCAAACCAAAGGTATTTTTAGGTCTTTGGATGGTAATGATTGGACCAACGTAACACCTGCGGAATGGCCTGCCACCTACGGCAGAATCGTGCTGGACATAGCGCCATCTAACGAAAACATTGCCTATTTTTTGGTCTCCACCAATGCGGCGGGTGCCGTAGCCAGTGCTAACCTCTGGAAATACGAATACTTGTCTGGCGACGGCACGGGCGACGGCGGCAAATGGACGAACTTAACCAGTAAATTGCCTATGCTGGGCGGAAAATCTGGCGATTTAAACCTGCAGGGCGGCTATAACATGGTTATTAAAGTAAAACCCACCAGCGCAAACGTAGTGGTGTTGGGTGGCACCAATCTTTACCTTTCTATCAACGGCTTTGCTTCTGCTGGTACTACCCGCAAAATTGGCGGCTACTCGTTTAGTAACCAAGATTTTTCTTTGTATCCAGACCATCATCCAGACCAGCACGAAGTCGTTTTTTTTCCTTCAAATCCAGACAAAGTTATTTCCGCGCATGACGGGGGCCTTAGCCTAACCACCAACATAGCCAACGAAGAGGTGAAATGGTCCTCTCTGAACAAAGGCTACCTAACGACCCAATTTTATACCGTGGCCATGGATTTGAACACCACCGATGATTTTGTGGTGGGCGGCATGCAAGACAACGGCAGTTGGGCGGTAGATGACATTAATGAAACCACGGTTTGGTATGAACAGTTGGGCGGTGACGGGGCTTTTGCGGCCGTGGCAACCCATTCCTTGCTAGTATCAGTGCAGAACGGCACCGTGTACCGCTTTATCTTCGGTGACGATGGCGAATACCTGGGTTACAGCAGGATAGACCCGCCCAAAGCCACCGGTTATCTCTTCATCAACCCGTATAACATCGACCCAAACAATGAATATACCTTGTATTTGCCTGCCGGCGATTCATTGTGGCGCAACAAAGACATTTCATTGCTTCCGCGCGGCGGGGAGCAGTCTTCCTTGGGTTGGGAAGTTGTTGCTAAATTGGGACTTACAGAAACTATCTCATCTGTCTCAGTGAGTAAAGTCCCTGCTGATATCGTTTATTTTGGTACCACTAGTGGGCGTTTATATAAGTTAAGTGAGGCTTCTAGTGCAACGCCGATCAAAACGGAAGTAACAGGGTCTAATTTTCCCAAAAAGGAGACCTCTATTGGATCAGGTATTTTCTTGCCTGTCGGGAACATTGGCTGCATTGCCATTGACCCGCGCAACGCAGATAGGGCCTTGGTGGTGTTTACCAATTACCGCGTGCAAAGTCTTTATTACACTGAAAACGGAGGCATTTCTTGGACCCCCGTGGGCGGAAACTTGGAGCAGTATCCCAACGGTTCTGGCAACGGCGTCTCTACGCGCTGGGCCAGCATTCTGCCCGAAAACGGGAGTGGCACCAAGTTTTTTGTAGGCACTAGCACCGGCCTTTACTCCACTTCGGCCTTGCAGGGTTTCGCTACTACGTGGCTGCGCGAAGGAAACACTACCATCGGGCAAGTGCCCGTAGACATGGTCATTAGCCGCACCACCGATTTTCAGGTATTGGTGGGCACGCATGGCAACGGGGTTTACAGCCGACGCTACGCTGAGCCACTTTCCTCTCCAGAAGACATTGCCAAAGTGACGTCTAAAACGTTGGGCCAAAGTTATCCTAACCCGTTCCGGAAAGGCACCGCGTCTACCATTCCGTTTAAGTTAGAGAAAACCGCTCAAGTAAAAGTGCAGGTTTTTGATTTAAACGGCAGGCCGATAGTAACGTTAGTGAACGGGAAATTGCCCGCAGGACAACATACCGCCAAATGGGATGGTACCGGAAGCAAGGGGCAATCGATGCCCAGCGGCACGTATTTGTACCAGCTCACTGTGGACGGCAGGCGTTACACCAGCCGCACGGTTTTTATAAAATAGATGCTGTTTAGCTTTTTTGGATATCGTCTAATTAAAATAGATTTGCCCACTGTTTTAAACCTGTTTTTGCAAAAACAGGCCTAAAACAACTATCTATTGAAACCAAAAAAAGCCAGAACCAAGCACCGTTAAAAGGGCTGGGTTCTGGCTTTTGCGTTTTCGGCCTGTTTTCTGAAAAACAGCCCGGAAACAGTGCTTTAGCGTTTCATCAATTGGGCAAATTCCTTCGCGAAGTAAGTAAGAATAATATCAGCACCGGCGCGTTTCATGCTCAGTAAAACTTCCTGCATAATGCGCTCCCCGTCAATCCAGCCGTTTTGGGCGGCGGCTTTAATCATGGCGTATTCGCCGCTCACGTTGTAGGCGGCAATGGGCAAATGCGAGCTGTCTGTCAGCTGCCGAATAATATCTAGATAAGAAAGGGCGGGCTTCACCATTAAGAAATCAGCGCCCTCCAGCGTATCTAACTCCGCTTCTAGCAGTGCTTCGCGGCTGTTGGCGGGGTTCATCTGGTAGGTTTTCTTATCGCCGTGCTTGGGCGCAGAATCTAGCGCGTCTCTGAACGGACCATAAAAACCGCTGGCGTATTTGGCGGTGTAGCTCATGATAGACACGTTGTAGAAAGCGTGCTTGTCTAGCACCTGCCGGATGTGGGCCACGCGCCCGTCCATCATGTCTGAGGGGCCAATAATGTCAGCGCCAGCCTGGGCCTGAGCTAACGCCATTTGCCCTAAAATCTCAAGGCTGGCATCGTTTATAATTTCGCCGTTGGGGTCCACCAGGCCGTCATGCCCGTCAGAACTGTACGGATCCATAGCGACATCGGTCATCAGCACCACATCCGGGAAATTGCGTTTTATTTCGGCGATGGTGCGGAGGTACAGGCCTTCAGGATTTTTGCTTTCAGAGGCAAAGCGGTCTTTCTTGGCTTCGTCTAGCTGCGGAAACGGCGCGAAGGTTTTGATGCCCAACTCTAAACATTCGGCAATATTTTCCAGCAGGCGGTCAGGCGAGTAACGGTAGATGCCCGGCATTGACGTAATTTCTACGGCCACGTTGTTGCCCTCCATCATAAAAACCGGGAAGATTAGGTCTTGCACGGTCACTTGGTTTTCCTGCACCATGTCGCGGATTACTTCGGATTTCCGGTTCCGGCGGGGGCGACGGGTTAAATGATTCATAGCAGTTAATTTATGGTAAAGCAGGCGCGAACCCGCTGCGGATGTAACAAAAAAGCCAGAGCACACGTGTCAGGCACTGCAAAAAATGGAGCAAAACACTTCCGTTTACGGGCTGGGGCAAAGGTACGGCTTTATCTGGCGCGGCGCCATTTTAGAGGGTTGAAGCAAAGTAAACCGATGGCTGTTTTAGGCCTGTTTTCTGAAAAACAGGCCTAAAACAGCAAGACCAACCCGCGCGGTACGGATTGGTCTGGCTTTTTCAAAAGTGCGGTGCTAAAATTCTTGCAGGGTTTTTTCAATAATGTCACAGCAGGCGTGCAGCTGCTCTTCCGTGATGACCAGAGGCGGCGCGAAGCGGATGATGTCGCCATGGGTGGGTTTGGCTAGCAGGCCGTTTTCCATCAATCTTACGCAGACATCCCAAGCGGTTTTACCATCGGCCGTAGGCTGTATAACGATGGCGTTTAAAAGTCCGCGGCCACGCACCAAGGTTACCAATTGCGGGTTTCGGTCTTTTATTTGGTTCATGCGGTCTCTAAATACTTGGCCCAGTCGGGCGGCGTTTTCGGTTAGGTTCTCGTTCTGGATTACCTCTAAAGCGGCCACGGCCACGGCGCAGGCCAGCGGATTGCCCCCGAAAGTAGAGCCGTGCTCGCCGGGTTGAATGGTGAGCATGATGTGGTCATTGGCTAGCGCCGCCGATACCGGAAATACGCCCCCAGAAAGCGCTTTACCCAAAATTAAGATGTCTGGCTTTACGTTTTCATAATCGCAGGCCAGCATTTTACCGGTGCGGCCAATGCCTGTTTGAATCTCATCTACAACAAAGAGTACGTTGTGTTTCTGGCACAGCGCATGGGCTTTGGCTAGGTAGCCGTCTGCGGGAACTACCACGCCAGCTTCGCCCTGAATGGGCTCTACCATAAACGCGCAAACGTTGGGGTTTTCTTGCAGGGCCAGCTCTAAAGCGCCAATATCATTATAGGGAATTACTTTGTAACCCGGCATGAAAGGTCCA
>JBBSSO010000153.1:0-5505 GCA_038241905.1 Cytophagales bacterium
AGAAGCATTGGTGTACTATCATCAGAAATCTGGGCGCAAAGTTACCTATGAGTATATTTTGCTCAGCCATTTTAACGACAACCCCGAAGACGCGCACGAGCTGCTGCAGTTCTCCAAAATTATTCCGTGCAAGGTTAACCTTATTGAGTACAACCCCATCGGCGATGGCCAATTTCAGAAATCTGATGATGACAGACTGGAGCCTTTCATGCGGTATTTGGCCGATAGAGGCGTTCAAGTAAACGTGCGCCGCAGCCGGGGCAAAGACATTGACGCCGCCTGCGGACAGTTAGCCAACAAAGATAAAGCCGAAGAGGCAACGCTGTAAACCAACAAATAAATCTAAACAGGAAGAGCGCCAATACCCATCGGCGCTCTTCCTGTTTTAGGCCTGTTTTCCGAAAAACAGGCCTAAAACGCCCAGTTTCTACAGTGTTTTAGCCCGCAGCGCATCTCTAATTTCTGTCAGCAATACTTCTTCTTTGGTAGCGGCGGGCGGTATGCCTGGGGCTTCCGCTTTCTTTTTCTTGAGCGTATTCATCATCTTCACAACAATAAAAATAGCAAAAGCAATGATGGCAAAATCTACCACGTTCTGGATAAAGCTGCCGTAGTTCAGCGTCACGTCGGCTACTTTGCCTTCGGCGTTGGTTACGTTTTGGAGGAGCACCAGTTTTAGGTCTTTAAAGTTGACGCCACCAATTAGAATACCCAAGGGCGGCATCAAAATGTCGTTCACAAAGGAGGTTACCACTTTCCCAAACGCGGCGCCAATCACCAAGCCCACGGCCAGGTCAATCACGTTGCCACGCATGGCAAATTCTCTGAACTCTTTAAAAATAGGCATGTTGTTTGGTTAAAAAGGAGTCCATTTTAAAAGGAGTGCCTCCGGCGATAGAAAGATAAAAAAGTACAGAAAAGCAAGCCCACAGCGGCGCGGCAAGAATAGCAGCGAAAAACTAGCCTTTAAAAACTCAAAAATAAAAATATTCAGGAAGGTTTTCTCTTTCTACCAATCACTTTCTTTTGCGGGTTTCCTTTAAGAAGCGCTCTAACCCTTTTCTGATTTGGCGAGCCATGTCAGCCTGAAATTTGGGGTCCAGCAGCAGTTTTTCGTCTTCGGGATTAGAGGAAAAAGCGGTTTCTACCAGCGCGTTGGGGTATTCTGTAGGCGCATTCAGCGCAAAGTTAAAGCCCCCGATGTTGCCAAATTCCTTAAGGTCTAGCTCCAGTACTTCTTGGTAAAGCGCCTGAGAAAGCGGCCTAAACGCCAAATGCCGGTAATAGGTGCTGGTGCCTCGCACCTCGGGCCGGCCCGCCGAGTTTACGTGCACGCTCACCAAAATATCGGGCAGTACTTCCTTTAATTTCAGCACGCGGTCAGAGGTTGCTACGGTTACATCGGCTTGGCGAGTCATGAACACCGTGGCGCCTTTTTTCTGTAGTTCTTTCTCCAGCATCTGGGCAATTACCAGGGTAATGTCTTTCTCGGGCACGCCAGATTTACCCATGGCGCCATTGCTGGTGCCGCCGTGGCCCGCATCTACGGCAATGGTAAGGTGCTTAAGTTTCAGTTTTGGGGGCTGGCGTTTAATTTTGATAACCAGGCTGTTGCCCGCGTAGCTAATGCCATAACCCCACGCTTGCGGATGCTTTAAATCTACAATCACCCGCATCACATCAGAAGAAAGTTGCTGGTATTGCACGTTTTTCACCTCGCGCAAGGTACGGTGCAACGTAATCCAGTTGGTGTTGGAAACGGCCCCGTAAATATCTACCACAATCCGGCTAGGGTCTACATCCATGTAAGAAGTGTAGGGCAAGCGCTGGCCCACGGCTACGCGCACATAATCATAGTTGCCTTTCTCGTCATCGCCGGTCACGCTCCAAGAGCTAGTTAGGCTCTCGCCGGTGTAAACCGTGGGGCCTTCAAGGTTAACGGAACGTTCCGGAATGTAGGCCTGCAGTGTGTTAGACAGCTTTATGCGGTAATCTGTACCAAATTTACCCGTCACTTGCACGCGCACCAGAGAATCTAGAAAACCCATCTTGGCGCCACCCAATCTATCGGCGCCCAAGCCGTAATTCATGTACGGCATTTTGCCTTGCGTGAAACCGTAAATGGGCTGGCCGGGGTTAAGAATAGTCACCTTGGTTTTGGTCATAAAAACCGCCGGCAGAAATGTGTCTGTGGTGTCATCTGCTACAACCTGGAGAAACTGAGCAGAAAGTTTGTCATTGGGCTGAATAATGTAGGTGCCCGCGTACAAACCAGCCACGCCTTTGTTCTGTACTGCCGGAATTTCGGGCAGCGGGTGCTGGTTCCACAGCCTTACCTTTAAGCCAGATTTGGCTTTTACGCGCACGTTTAGGCGGTCGCCGGGCTGCAGCCATAATTCCGCATCGGGCTCCGTGCGGACATACTCCACGTACATAGAATCCAGAGATGGCATCGGCTGTGCCGATGTAGGAGTTGGGTTTGTTTTTTGAGCGATGGAGGGTGTAAGAACGCCCAAAAATAAGGACAGCGTGAGCAGCAGTTTCATGGTAAATTTTATAAGTCTAGTCGGCAAGATAAGGAATCTCTGAGAACCGCTGCGCACAAGTTTATTTGTCCTGTTTTAGGCCTGTTTTTCTAAAAACAAGCCTAAAACAGGATTTAGCCCAAAGCGTTACGCCAACAAAAAAAGGCCTTGCAACAACTTGCAAGGCCTTTTCTGTTAATCAAAATTAAATTATCCGTTGGCTTGGGCGTAATGGCGGTTTACTTCTTCCCAGTTAATAAGGTTGAAAAATGCCGAAACATAGTCGGGGCGCTTGTTCTGGTACTTGAGGTAATAGGCGTGCTCCCACACATCTAAACCTAAAATAGGAACGCCGCCGCAAGACTCAACGCCTTCCATAAGCGGGTTATCTTGGTTGGCGGTGGAGCAAATGCCTACGTTGCCACCTTTTAACGCACAAAGCCAAGCCCAACCAGACCCGAAACGGGTAGTAGCTGCTTTGGTAAATTCTTCTTTAAACGCTTCATAAGAACCAAATGCTTTTTCAATGGCCTCAGCCACGGCGCCCGTGGGGTTGCCGCCGCCGTTGGGGCTCAAGATTGTCCAGAAAAGGTTGTGGTTGTAGTACCCGCCGCCGTTGTTCCGGATGGCCGGAGTTTTGGCCGCATCGCGCAGAATTTCTTCTATAGAAAGGTTTTCTTTATCGGTGCCTTTAATAGCGTTGTTCAGGTTGGTGGTGTAGCCTTGGTGGTGCTTGGTATGGTGGATTTCCATCGTCTCACGGTCAAAGTGAGGCTCAAGCGCGTCATATGCATACGGAAGTTGGGGAAGTTCAAATGCCATAGTTTTTTAGGTTAAAGGTTATAAAATATAAAGGTGTCTTAGAGCATGTTTAAATTTGTCTTTTGCGCTACAAACAGGCATCAAAAGAACCTGTCTTCGCCTTTTTCTCTCACCATAGCGCTGCTATGTTGCTTAAAAAACGCTTCGTCAGAACCTTTCGATTCCTGTTTTCGCCGGCTAAATCAAAACTTAAACAAGCTCTTAGAACAGGGTTAAACCTTAGTTTTTTGCTGCAAATGACTTTAGCAAGAACCTGCCTTCATCCTTTTGTCGCCTTCGTTGCGGTGCTACGAGGCTCAAAAACGATTTTGGCAGAACCTTTTTCTAGTCATTTTCGCTAGCGAACCTAAAATTTAATCCTGTCCTTCTTCTATACGGACGTTGTCAAAGATAAACTAAATTCTTTTGGCCCTAAAAAACTGGGTCATCAATTCTGCGCACTCTTGGGTTAAAATACCCGTCACCAGCTCGGTTTTGGGGTGCAACAGGTTCACGCCCGTCCGCCGATAGCCACGTTTCTCGTCGGGGGCGGCGTACACCACGCGTTTTAGTTGGCTCCAGAAGCTGGCGCCAGCGCACATGACGCAGGGCTCAACGGTTACGTACAAGGTGCAGTCGTGCAAATATTTGTTGCCCAAATGGTTGGCAGCGGCGGTAAAAGCCAGTATTTCGGCGTGAGCAGTTACGTCGTTTAGTTTTTCGGTTTGGTTGTAAGCGCGGGCAATAATTTTGTTCTGGCACACCACCACTGCCCCAATCGGGATTTCGCCTTCCTCCAGCGCGTATTGGGCCTGTTTGTAGGCTTCGCGCATGTAATGTTCGTCTGAATGAATGCTGAGCACAGGTTTTGGAGCGTTAAATAGACAGAAAATTATACATCCGGCCCGCGGCCAATGGAAAAGCTGTTTTAGGCCTGTTTTTAGAAAAACAGGCCTAAAACAGAAAGCGCGTCTAGCTAAAAATGCACTTCAGACTTATGTCGATGGCATATTGAAGGAACGTGAATTTGCGTACCGAACCTAGAGCAAAGGTACACCACATCGGCTAGAAGCAAAGGCAGGGGCGCTACCCACCAATATAAAAGCCCGACTAAAATAGCCGGGCTTTTACCTGAAATGAAGAAAGCTATCCATTATGAAAAAATAAAAGCCAGAGAGGGGATCACGGCGATATTCAAAGATACATAATTAGATCGCACTCTAAACTACTGTATTATTTCCATTTTTACACTGAAACCCATTAAAATTTCGGTTATTTTTTAAAAAAGTCGCTTTTCAGCTATATAATTGGCAAATTTTAAAGAACGTTAGTTAGGCTAAAACTAGCCAAGGTTAATTGTGCGTACCAATCGTGCTTAAACTTTGTATCTTTGACATAGTTGGCTAATTTTGCACCAAATTTGTTTATAATATGGAAACTGAAGTCATCCAGCAATATTTGCCCGGCGATTATCTGCCCATTGTCATCCAGTTTGCGGCGGCCTTGGGTTTTGTATTATTTGCCATGTTGGTCACGCACAATATTGGGCCCAAACGCCACAGTAAAGTAAAAGACGCTTCTTGGGAATGCGGAATTGAGTCTGTGGGCGATGCCCGGGCCCCAGTTTCCATTAAATACTTCCTGATTGCCATTCTGTTTGTGCTGTTTGATGTAGAGATTATTTTCCTCTATCCTTGGGCGGTAAATTTTAAAGCCTTGGGCATAAACGGTTTTATTTGGATGCTCATGTTTATGGCCATCTTCATGACCGGATTTTACTACGTCATCAAAAAAGGCGTGCTTAAATGGGAGTAGAGGTTTGCGGGCCAATTAACAAACTTTTTAGGGCCTGGTTCTGTTGGGGTAGTAGGCTGTTTTCGGCCTGTTTTTCCCAAAACAAAGCAAAAACGACATGAGCGATACTAAATCCGAATTGACCATGGTAGCCGCTCCGGAAGGAGTGGAGGGAGCCGGCTTTTTTGCCACCTCTCTGGAGAAAGTAGTAGGGCTGGCGCGCAAGCACTCGCTGTGGCCGTTGCCCTTTGCTACTTCTTGCTGCGGCATTGAATACATGGCCACCATGGGCGCGCACTATGATATTTCCCGTTTCGGGTCAGAGCGGCCAAGTTTCTCGCCCCGCCAATCAGACCTTTTAATGGTGATGGGTACCATCGCCAAA
>JBBSSO010000154.1:0-5495 GCA_038241905.1 Cytophagales bacterium
CGGAAATACCGAGATCTGGACATTATTTTAGGCTTTCTGGCCTATGGGCTGAACATTTTAGAAGCCCACGTAGACGCGCATTTGCAAGCTTTTGACGTGTCTGATGACCTTTCTTTGCACGTATCTCCAGGCTTTATTCCGGTAGCAGCAGAAACTAGACAGTACGCACCCGTGCTAACGCTCCAATTTACGCTAAAGCGATAATGCAATTCTTTATATTAAGGATATAGAAATGCAACACAACTAAGCGGAGCTTCTTTTACTATTAATCTTGTATTTCACTTTAAAGTGGCAAAATCAATTTGTAAAATATAATTGAGAGTACCTACGTTGTGAAATACACCTTAGAAAATGATACCTTTGAAATACACCAAGTAGCGCATTAACCCGCCAAGCCAAGGAGGTCCTGTTGACCGCTAAATTGCTTGCCGGGGAATAATGATTTGCTGCACCTTTAAACTAGCGTAAATGAGCATCCGTTTTTGGACCAAGAAAAACACCAAACCAAAAGAGAAAAAAGGTTTTGTACGCGAGTGGGGAGATGCCATTCTCTTCGCTGTGGTGGCCGCCACACTTATCCGCTGGGCCACGTTTGAGGCGTACACCATCCCTACGCCCTCCATGGAAAAATCTTTGCTGGTAGGCGATTACCTTTTTGTTAGCAAGCTGCATTACGGCGCACGTACGCCCATTACGCCTTTGCAGGTACCGCTCACGCACCAGACCATTTGGGGCACAGATATTCCCTCCTACTCAAATGCCATTCAGTTGCCGTCCTATCGGTTGCCGGGTTTTACGTCGGTCAAAAATAATGATGTGGTGGTGTTTAATGTACCTTTTGAGGACCAACACCCCGCTGATTTAAAGACCAACTATATCAAACGCTGCATCGGCATTGCCGGAGACACCATTCAGATGATAGACACGAAAGTGTATATTAACGGAAAATTGTTGCCAGATCCCGAGAAAGTGCAGTATTCTTACACGCTCTTCGCGAAGGCGCCCATAAACCCCAAATTCTTTAAGGACAACGATATTACGGACTGGAACGAGTACCACGGTGGAGCTTTGTTTGTGGTGAATACCACGCCAGAAACGGCGGAGAAATTGTCTGGCTTTGATTTTTTCCAAGAAGTGAAGATTAACAAAGACAGCATCCAGACGGCTGACCCCAAGGTGTTTCCGTTTAAACCGTCTATGTACCCATTTAACAAAGACAATTTTGGGCCGTTTGTTATTCCCAAAGAAGGCATTAAAGTGGCGCTAAATGCGCGGACCATTCCTTTTTACAGCATGGTCATTGAAAAATATGAAGGCCTTGAAAACGTGGTAGTTACGGACTCCACCATCGCCGTAGGCGGTAAATTGATTACGGAATATACATTTACCCAAGATTATTATTGGATGATGGGCGACAACCGCCACGATTCTTTGGACTCGCGTTTCTGGGGCTTTGTACCGGAAAATCATATTGTGGGCAAGGCCGTCATGATTTGGATGTCCGCTGACCCAAGCGAGGGCGTTTTAGATAAAATCAGGTGGAGCCGTATCTTTAAAACTATCAACTAAAAACTTTCTGTTTTCGGCCTGTTTTTCAGAAATCAGGCTGAAAACACCATCAATGCCAGTCTCTGTACTTCCTTTTTAAGGGAAATAGCAGAGACTGGCCTTTTAGTTTTTAATCGTTTTTATAAATGATATATTAGAGGCAACAACCAACTGAAAAACTATGCGCTGCCTTCTTTGTCTGCTTTCATTTCTGCTCCTAATATTACCGATTAGCTCTTTTGGGCAAACGGCATCGCCTAACACTTGGATTAGAATTAACCAAATGGGTTATTTGCCGGACGCCGTTAAAACTGGGATTTGGGTGAGCAAAGGTGACCAGAAAGTAAAAACATTTGCCTTGCACGCCGCCGAAACCGGCAAAATTGTGTTCAAAGGCAAGAACCCAGCGGCCTACGGTGCTTATGCTGCTTTCAAGCAATCTTATCGCTTAGATTTCTCTAAGTTTCAAAAGCCGGGCAGCTATTATTTGCAGGTAGGCAATACAAAATCACCGGTATTTAAAATTGGGGCCGATGTATATGACCAATCTGCTGATTTTGTCCTGAATTACATGCGACAACAGCGTTGCGGGTTTAATCCGTTTTTGAAAGACTCTTGCCATACCAAAGACGGTTTTATGGTGTTTCACCCAGATCCGGCTAAAGATTCTACCAACGTTGACGCTACCGGCGGCTGGCATGATGCCTCTGATTACCTGCAATATGTGGCCACCTCGGCCAACGCTACGTTTCAAATGCTTTTTGCCTATCAACAAAATTCGGCTGCCTTCGGCGATGCATACGGCGCTAATGGCCTTCCGGGTAAAAACGGAATTCCGGATATTTTAGACGAGGCAAAGTGGGGCTTAGATTGGTTGTTAAAAATGAACCCATCGGCCTCGCTTATGTTCAACCAGATTGCCGACGACCGGGACCATTCTGGCTATCGGCTGCCCAACCATGACAAAGTGGATTACGGAAAAGGACCCGGACAGGAAAGACCGGTTTATGTGATTACAGGCGAGCCGCAGGGCTCTTTTGCGTATAAGAATAGAGCCACCGGCGTATCTTCAACGGCCGGCAAATTCTCCTCAGCGTTTGGTTTAGGGGCGCAATTATTGGCGAAGTATTACCCAGAATATGCCCAGAACCTGCAATCAAAAGCCCACCAGGCGTACGTGTACGGCTTAACGAAACCAGGCGTAAGCCAAACCGCTCCGGGCAGAGCTCCCTATTTTTACGAAGAAGACAATTGGGTAGATGACATGGAATTGGCTGCCGTACAGTTGCATTCCCTGACTGGCGACGCGGATATGCTTCAGAAAGCCGCCGAATTTGGCCAGCAAGAACCGTTAACACCTTGGTTTGGCCAAGATACCGCCCGCCATTACCAATGGTATCCGTTTATAAACTTGGGTCATTATTACCTGGCCGCCTCCGGCGATGAAAAATTACAGAAGCAGTTTACCGAAAACCTTCGGAAAGGGTTAGAAGCGGTGCAAAATCGAGGCAAAGGCAATGCGTTTCTGATGGGCGTGCCGTTTATTTGGTGCTCCAACAACCTCATTGCCGGGCTCACTACGCAGGCCATGCTGTACCGCCGCCTAACCGGCGACCAGCAGTTTGCCGCTATGGAAGCTGGACTTCGCGATTGGCTGTTTGGCACTAATCCATGGGGAACCAGCATGGTAATTGGGTTGCCAAATTCGGGCGTGTTCCCTAAAGACCCGCATTCGTCGCTGACTACCTTGCATGGCTATGAATTGACGGGCGGTTTGGTAGATGGGCCCGTGTACGGCAGCATTTACGGAAATCTGAAAGGCATTCGGTTAGAAAATGAAGATGAATTTGCTGCTTTCCAATCGCCGCTGGTAGTTTACCATGATGACTCCGGCGATTATTCTACCAACGAACCTACCATGGACGGCACCGCCAGCCTGAGCTACATGCTATCAACTCTGGAAATGGAAGGAAAAGCTAACGCTAAAAAATCAAAAAAAAAGTAGTCACGCACCTGGGCGCGGTCATTAGGGCAAATCCGTCCGCTAAGCAACTGACGCTGATTTTTACGGGCCATGAGTTTGCCGATGGGCACGCCATCATCCGTACAACCTTGAAAAGGCACCGCGTTTCGGCGGCTTTTTTCCTGACCGGCGATTTTTACCGGAACCCAGCTTTTGCCAAAGGCATAAAGCAGTTGAAGAAAGATGGGCACTATTTGGGGGCACACTCAGATAAGCATTTGCTGTATGCGCCTTGGACCAACCGAGATTCTCTTTTGGTGACGGAAGCAGTTTTCAAGAAAGATTTACTGGATAATTACGCAGAAATGGCTCGCTTTGGAATACCTTTCCAAGCGGCCCCATTCTTTCTGCCGCCCTATGAGTGGTATAACCAGCAAATTACGGACTGGACAAATCAACTGGGTCTAACCATGATTAATTACACGCCGGGCACGCTTTCGCACGCTGACTATACCTTCCCAAGTCTAGGCAAACAGTACCGCACCAGCCAAGTCATTCTACAGTCTATTTTGGATCAAGAAAAGAAAGACCCCAACGGCTTAAACGGCTATTTACTTTTGCTTCATTTGGGTACAGATCCGGCCCGTAAGGATAAATTCTACCCATATCTAGGCCCTCTGCTGAATGAATTAAAAAGGAGAGGTTATACGTTTGTGGCTTTGCCCGATGCCTTATAATACAAAGCTGTTTTCGGCCTGTTTTTCGAAAAACAGGCCGAAAACAGACTTACCAGTCAATTTCTGGCAGACCATGCTCTTTTAGATAAGCATTGGTTTTGCTGAACGGTTGCGTTCCGAAAAAGCCTTTTTCAGCGGCGAAGGGAGACGGGTGGGCAGATTTGAGTACGAGGTGCTTTTGGGCATCAATGATTTCGCCCTTCTTTTGCGCGTACGCTCCCCAAAGTAAAAACACCACGTTTTCTTTCTGATCAGATATTTTTTTTATGACGGCGTCGGTAAAGGTTTCCCATCCTTTTTTCTGGTGAGAACCGGCTTGGTGCGCGCGCACGGTTAACGTGGCGTTCAGCAGTAAAACCCCCTGCCCTGCCCATCTTTCTAAATTACCTGAAGACGGGATTTCTTTGCCAATATCTGTTTTTATTTCTTTAAATATGTTAAGCAAAGACGGCGGTGTACGCATGCCATCGGCCACCGAAAAAGCCAAACCATTGGCCTGGCCCGGGCCGTGGTACGGATCTTGGCCTAAAATAACAACTCGTACCTCATCAAACGGGCATGCTTGGAACGCATGAAAAATTCGGTTTCCTTTGGGGTACACCTCCGTAGACGCGTATTCTTGTTTCACAAACGTGATTAATTGCTGGAAGTAAGGCTTCTGAAATTCAAGTTCCAGCACTTTTTGCCAGCTGGGCTCAATTTTTACCTGCATAGAGAGGGTGCTTTTAAGGGTAATTGTCGTAATTTTAGGCAAGAATCCGTCTGGCAAAACTAATCTGCCAGATAGGCTGTTCCTAATTTACAACATTAAGGTGCACATGGATACGAAAACAACCCAAGGAGTAACCGTTCATGTTTCAACGAACTACTTGCCGGATTACTCAAGCCCGGCGCAGCAGCATTTTGTCTTCGCGTATAAAATTACCATTGAAAACAACAGCGAATTTACGGTAAAATTGCTTCGGCGCCATTGGCATATTTTTGATTCTAACAATGAAATACGGGAAGTAGAAGGCGAAGGCGTGGTGGGCCAGCAACCCGTGCTAGAACCCGGCGAAAATCACCAATACGTGTCAGGTTGCAATTTAAAGACTAGCATAGGTAAAATGGCCGGCACATTTTTGATGGAACGGCTGGTAGACGGAAAACAGTTTCAGGTAACCATTCCGGATTTTACCCTCATTATCCCTTACAAGCTTAACTAAACTTTACTTGCAAAAGCTTGGCCTTCTCTGGCGGTACGCCGC
>JBBSSO010000155.1:0-5476 GCA_038241905.1 Cytophagales bacterium
ACGCTGGGCGAATAGGCCAGAGTGGAATTTGAATATTGATTTTCTACTACCTCTACAAAATTATAATCTTGGGGGTTATCATACAGATACAAGGTCTCGGTAAACTGCTGAATTTTATTGCGACTGAAAGCCAGGTTGGTTGACAGGCGGGCTACTTCGCCCAGGCCCAGACCAGCCGCCAGCTCCAAGCCGGTCCGGTAACTTTCCGGCACGTTTGTTCTCAGGGCCGTGCCGACGTCGTTTTGCTGCCCGGTGAGCACCAGTTGGTCTTTGTAGTCCATGTAAAACAAGGTAAGATCTGCAATCAAGAGCAACGGGTGGCCAGAAAATTCCCCTACGGGTTGGCGCGCGCGGTAACCAGCTTCATAATCTACCATCCGTTCCGGCTTGGCTACATCGCCCACGGGGCGGTCTGTAAAGTCTGAACGGGTGGGCTCGCGGTGAGCCACCGCTACCGAAGCGTACAAGTTTTGCTGCGGCGTAAATGCAAATGTAACGCCCGCTTTGGGGTTGAAAAAGTTGTAATCTTTCTGCGAGGTCACGTTGCGTTGGTCATCGTCTACGCCTACTAAGGCATAAGAAATTCGTCGGACATGGCCATCACCAAAGAAACCCAGCTTTTCAGTGGCCTGCCACATGGCTTTAGCGTAACCAGAAACATCGGTTTTATCAGCGTCGTTCTGGTAGTAGCGGTCTCCATTTTCTGAGGTAGAGGCAAAACGCGCCCAAATAACTTCGCCAAAATGCTCTCCTAAATACTGGTTAAAACTACCGCCCACTACGCCAGAAACCTTGCCCGGGCCGTTGTATTGCAGGGAGAAAGTAGTGCCGTAAAAGTGATTATCTAGCCACTTGCGGCGCACCAAATCAGATTTTTTAATGGTGGCTCCGCCGATGGAAACGGGCTCAATTCCGTAGTCGGCTAACTTTCTATTGGCTTTGTACTGCTCATAAAACCCAAACCCCCGGGTGTAATGCAAGGCGGCGTTTAAGAGAAGAGCCGAGGAGAAATCATGGCCGTAATGCAGTTGGTAATGGCTTTGAGAGTAATCATCTACCTCATTTTGATAGGGCGCTGTTTCACTTTTGGCGGTGCCAGCAGAATTGTAGGTGCGGTTGTTTTCCAGCAAATCTTCAGTTACGCCGTTCCAGGCCTGATACGTGACTTCCTTGCCACCAAAAAGTACCAGTTTCAACCGGTCCTTTTCGCCCTGAAAGCCGCCAGAAAGGTAATAGGATTTTAAATCTGAGGTGGCGCGGTCAATGTAACCATCCGAAGAAATACGAGACAAACGGGCATCTACCGCAAATTTGCCATTCAGCAGTCCAGTGCCAAATTGTACGTTGTTTTTCCAGGTGTTATAAGACCCAAACGCGTTGTCCGTCCGGGCGTAGGCGTTCGGGTTGGTGTCTATGGTTTGTAAATTAATGCTAGCCCCGAAAGCCCCAGCCCCGTTGGTAGACGTACCCACGCCCCGCTGAATCTGCACTTCTTGCACCGAGGTAGTAAAATCTGGCATGTTCACGAAGAAAACGCCGTGGCTCTCGGGGTCGTTGACCGGAATACCGTTCACGGTTACGTTAATGCGGGTAATGTCTGAACCCCTAATGCGCATGTTGGTATAGCCCACGCCTGCCCCAGCATCTGAATTGGTGACCAAAGAGGGCGTGTGGTCTAGCAAATACGGCAGGTCTTGGCCAAAATTGCGGCTTTCCAGCTCTTCTTTGCTAAGGTTGGTGTAGGTGGTGCCGGTTTTCTCGTTAGCCCGCGTGGCCGTTACCAGAACTTCTTTTGAGGTAATGCTGCTGCGGTTTAGGGCAAAGTTTAAGCTTTGGGCGCTTGGCAGATTAATAGTTTTCTGAGCCGATGTGTAGCCCAAATAACTCACCTGCACGGTGTAGTTGCCAGCAGAAAGGTTGTTGAAATTGTAGCGACCGTCAACATCAGAAACGGTGGCCTGATTACCTGGCGATACCGAAACGGTACTCCCGATAAGGGGTTGTTGGCTGGCGGCATCTAGTACCTGACCAGACAAAGAGATTTGCGCTACCGCGATCCACGGCAACAGGCAGCCCAGAAACAGGGCTAAAGACTTTTTCATGTAAAAAAGATGATTTGGTAAACACACAGAAGACACCAGGGGTTGGTTCTTCCACTCTGTTTTAATTCCCTTGTTTATCCCTACGCCGGCATTACCCGCATCAGGTTCAATGGGTATGATCTCAGCCCGTTATATTAAGGCACCCCTAAAACTGAGGCAAAGCTACTCTCTGTATTTGGCTAAACCAACCAAAATCAGCAAAAGGCGTAAATTTTAACCAAATCTCTAAACATAGCCGCTTGCTAATCCGTTGAACTCTACATAGATGCCTAGCCCGCAACGGACGTGATGTGTGACTTTAATTGACTGTTTTCTTATGATTGTACTGTACTCCCTGGCCATGTTTACTTTTCTTATCTGCCTGGTTCTGGCACCTCGAAAAAAAAATACCGTTCCGCCTACCGATGATCAAGACGATGAAGGAGGCGAGCCTTTCAACAACGGCCTCCCCGATCTGGACTTGCCCCCCGGCATTTGCCTGCCCATCAACGACTGGGAACCCGACTACAATACGGCTGGCCGAAGAACTTCTTCGCTAACCTAAAGCAAGGCCGTTTTTTTTTGCAGAACTCGCCAGGGTTTGGTTGCACTGCGTGGGTTTTCAGCCTGTTTTTGTGGAATATGGCCTAAACTAGCAGTAATCAAATCCAAAAGAGAATAGCCTTTCTATTTATATTCCTGATAAAATAAATTTTTAGTTTTTTCAACGATACTAAATTTATCAAAAAAGCCGTCGGTCCCAAATGTGGGTCCGACGGCTTTTTTGATGGTGCGTTGCGGTTTTATTTTTTGGGTTTTTTCTCTTCTTTGGCTACTATTTCAAGCTGCAATTCTACATCGTCTAAAATAGTTTTATCACCTAGGTTTTCTATAAAATTACCGGAGCGATACTCAATACCCCATTTGGTGCGGTCAAACTTAAGCGTGCCTTTGGCGGTGGCCACGCCCTTGCGCACACTCACGTACATGGGGAAAGAGATTTGATTGCTGATGCCTTTGATGGTTAAGTCTCCGGTAATAATGTAGTTGGCTGCGCCCGATTTGGAATTTTGCCGAGGCGCCAAGTTAGTGATAGCAAACATGGCCGTCGGGTTTATATCGACGGAAAAGAAATCATCTGATTTTAAGTGGCTCACCAGATTGCCATTAGATTTAGCGTCGGTGAGGTCAGTACAGGTAATGGTGCGCATGTCCATGATAAAAGTGCCGCCGCGCAGGACAGTTCTATTTACTAGTAAAATGCCACTTTCCAGCGTGATGCGGCCGGTATGCTCGCCAGTTATTTTCCGCCCGATCCAGGTTATGTTACTTTCAGCAGGAATAACTTGATATTTAGAAACGGAAACATCTGGGGCAGTCAGAACGCCCAAAGTCGGCTCAGACAAAGGCGATATCATACTCAACGCAGACGCACCCAACGCGACCACTATTAATACAGCAAGAAATTTATTTTTCATAAGGCGATAATATGCAACAAGGTATATGTTAACAGAATCAATTTTGCTCAGCTTTCTTTTTGCCAGCCGGTAAACATTGAGATCACAAAGATACGGTTATCCTCTTATTTTATCTAATAAGGCACTCAATTGAAGGACTTCTACTACAGAGAGGTTTGTAATTTTTAAGTTCTAATCGCTTGCTAGCAAATCTATTTCTTTGAGTAGTTTATGACCTTACAAGAATAATTTTTCAGTAAATATCTAAGCGTTTTACTAAAACTAACATCGGAATAGGGTTGTGCGTATGAAAACTGAACGAACTTATATTTATGCCAAATTCTTTGCTAGCGATAAACTGGTCTGAAATGTTTGCCAGTCCCGAGAACATGATTCGGTACGGCGGGCTTACGCTTATTGTAGTGGTCATGTTTATAGAAACAGGCCTTTTGCTGGGTCTAGTTATTCCGGGTGGCGATTCGCTACTACTGGCAACTGGTCTTTTGGCGGGCGCGGGTGTGTTAACTATTCCGCTGGCGGTATTGCTGCCCAGCATGATTTTGGCCAGCATTGCCGGCGATATGGTGGGTTTTTACTTGGGCCGCAGGATGGGGAAAAAGCTTTACGATAAAGAAGACACTTGGTATTTTAAAAGAAAACATTTAGAGAAAGCCGAGACTTTTTATCGCGATAAAGGCAAAACTGCCGTTATCTTGGGCAAGTTTGTTCCCGTTATCCGGACGTTTAATCCCTTGCTGGCGGGCGTTACAGGCATGCCTTTCCCTCGTTTTTTTTTATTAAGCGCCGTGGGCTCCATCTTTTGGATTTGTACGCTGGTGTTGGCCAGTTACTACGTGGGCCAGAAGTTTCCGGAACTTAAAAACTATTTGCATTACGTGGTGCCAGCCATAATTCTGGTTTCCATTTCGCCAGGCATTTACCAATACTTTAAAGAAAGATCAGCTACAAAAAAAGTAAAGGAAGGGTAAGTGTTTTAGGCCTCTTTTTTGAAAATAAAGCCTAAACCGCTTGCTGGAGAATTTGACTTTTAACGCATGCTACGTCAATCCCTCTTTTGTTGTTTCTTCTGCTACTTTTTCGATTAAAATCGGGCGGCGTTCCACAACTTTTGCAAAACTAATTAAGCACTTTGGCTGGACAGATTCTGCAACTTTTGCGGATTATTTTTTTTTGCTTGCCTCACCAAAAACCGAAATTCGAACTCGCCACAACGGTTCAGTATAAACGGCGGCGAGGCCGTCGGCCGATGCTGCTGTTTATACAATGTTAGGCTGCGTTTTTCTCAAATCTCCTTATATTTTCCAGCTCATGCTGCTTGTTCGTTTTTTCTTCTTCCAAGTCATAGTCGGCCTGCAGCCCGAGCCAAAACTTAGGAGAATTACCGAAGTAGTAACTTAGTCTGAGCGCAGTGTCGGCCGTAATTCTTCTGTTCCCTTTCAATATCTCCGATATTCTAGTTTGGGGGATACTGATGTCCTTGGCGAGTCTGTAAGCGGTAATGCTTAGAGGCGCAAGGAATTCCTCCTGTAGTATTTCTCCTGGGTGTACATTGGGTAGCTTTTCCATATTTTTTAGTGGTAGTCAACAATTTCTACTCCTGAGGCCTGTCCGTTGGTCCATTGGAAGATAATTCTCCATTGGTCGTTTATACGGATGCTGTAGAACGTCTTCAGATTTCCGGAAAGCTTTTCAAGCCGGTTAGAGGGAGGAATCCGCAAGTCCGCTATGTTCTGCGAGTTGTTCAGCATCCTCAACTTACGCCTGCCAATCGTCTGAATCTCCATTGGGAGATTTGCCACCCGTTCCCCGTTCCAAATCTTTTCTGTGTCTTTTGAGCCAAAAGAGGTTATCATGCTTCTGAATTACAGTAGTAACGCCAAAAGTAAGCAAATTGTTAGGTTATTAATTCCTTAGGGA
>JBBSSO010000156.1:0-5469 GCA_038241905.1 Cytophagales bacterium
GTTCACCACGGAATGTAGGGAACTCCAGCCTTCAGTAGCAAGCGGAATAATGGTAGGCGATTTAATGCCTGGCAGCAAGGATTTAATCTGCAAAATAGCTGAGTTAGGTGCGTTTAATACCACATACTTAGATTTTTGAGCCGTTTGCACCGCTTCCATCCTGAATAAAAGCTGTTGGAGCACCCGGTTTTTTTCATCGCCTAGATTCTGATTGGCAATCAGCACCGCTTCAGATTTAAAAACGGTTTCTACTTCACGTAAACCGTTGCTGATGAGTGTAGAACCAGAAGAAACAATGTCGCAAACAGCGTAAGCCAAGCCAATGCTGGGCGCAATTTCAACGGACCCGCTAATGGTGTGAATGTCTGCTGTTACGCCTTTTGAAGACAAGTATTCTTGCAGTAAATTAGGGTATGAGGTGGCTATGCTTTTCCCTTGCAAAGACGTGGCGTCTTGGTAGTCATCGCCTTTAGAAACGGCCAAAGAAAGCCGGCATTTGCTAAAACCTAAGAGCTTTACGGTTAGGTCTTGCAAGCCTTCTTCTACCAGCACGTTTTGGCCCACAATGCCAATATCGGCCACGCCATCGGCTACGTAGCCGGGAATATCATCATCGCGTAGAAAAAGAATCTCCAGCGGAAAATTGGTGGCCTCGGTTTTGAGTTTAGAGGTAGTGCTGATGAAGGAGATGCCGCATTCCCGGATCAGTTTGAGAGAATCATCTGACAGACGTCCGGATTTTTGGATGGCTAACCGTAGCATAAAAAGAAAGGTGTTAAGCGGATGAGAAAGAAACCTAAAGATACTATCCTGCATCGCGAAGCAGAAACTTTGCGCAGGATAAAATGGAGCCCAGCCCCAGAAGTGGCGATATTGTGTATTATTCCCCCTGAGAGGAATGATGGAAATGGTAGCAATGCACTCCGTTTACCGCGAAGGCGGCGTTAGAAAGGCGAAGAAGATATAGTGCGTTGCTCATAGGATTTCCCAAAGGTAAAAACGGTTGCGGAAGAAACAAGGCCTTGTACTGATTTTTTACAGCTTTTTATAGAATGAAATCTTCAAATTCCCTTTTAATTCCTGCTTTCGATGAGATTTATTGAATAGCCGATGTATTCGGCATAGTTTTTTCTTTATAAGAATTAATCCTAAAAGCGTATTTTTATGTTCTGGCGTTCTCCTAAATTCGTCTAGATTTAAAACCAGAAACCTAATTTTGCCTCTTAAATCGACTATCCGTGAAAAATATATCTGTATTCCTTTTCTCACTTATTGCCTTTTCTGCTGCTGCTCAGAACCAATTACTTCTGCCGCAGCCCAGTCCTAAAGCGATGGTATCACATACCATCGGGATTACCGAAGTAACTGTAGAGTACAGTGCGCCCGCCGTGCGTAAGCGCAACGTTTGGGGCACGTTGGTGCCTTGGGGCAACGTGTGGCGGGCAGGTGCTAACGATGCCACCACCATTTTTTTTAGCACCGGCGTCCGGATTGGGCAAGAACTGGTGCCTTCGGGCACATATTCCGTTTTCGTGCTACCTACAGATTCTTCCAACTTCCAGCTGATTCTTAACAAACAGTCCCGGCTGTGGGGCACCGAAGATTATGACGCCAAACATGACGTGCTCCGAGTTCCGATGGCAGTTAACCGATTCCCATTTCAAGAAACGCTGCAGTATTCTATTTCAGATGTGCAGGCCACTAGTGCGCAGCTAAATTTAAACTGGGCCAACCTGCAACTTTCGGTGCCCATCCGGATTGAATCTCATGCCCTTACGTTGAACGCCATGAAAGATTCTCTAGCGCTTGCCAAAACAAATGATTGGTCAATTTATGCCCAAGCAGTTTCTTATTTGCTGATGCAGAACACTGACCATGAGCAGGCGTTGGTTTGGGTAAATAAATCCATCAGCATTGAAGAGAACTTTTATAACACTTGGATTAAAGCAAAACTACTGGCCCAGAAAAATGAGTTTGAAGCCGCCTTGGAGCTGAACAGAAAAGCACAGCAGTTGGGAAAAAAGGTGAAAGAAACATACCAGACGTATGCCCAAGAAATTCAAGACGCAGCCGTGCTCTGGAGAGAAAAACGCTTTGACACCAATTAATAGCCGTTTATAACCTGTTTTTCTTAAAACAAGCTCTAAAACAGAAAGTCTCGCCCAAATTATTTGGACGAGACTTTCTGTTTAACTATTTGATACTAAGCTAAAAACGTCTACTTTTTGTGCTAGCTATTTCTATTAAGGTCCCTAAAATAAGTCAAGCTGTTTTAGGCTTACTTTTTGAAAAACAGGCCAAAAACACAAAAGAACAGATGATTTAGTAATTCATTGTAGTTAACAAAAAAAGAGGAAGCCAAATTTTAGCGTTGGTGTTTTGAGAACGCGCTAGTAGGTCACTAAAACTTAGCGATGAACCTTAGGTTTACCACCCGTCCCGTGAGGTAATTTGGTACCGCGTAGGTGACGCTGGTTACATCGGTCACGTAATTGTAAGATATCACGTTATTGGCTGCTATCAAATTCAAGACTTCTAAACTTAACCAGAGACTTTCCAACCCATTGGGCGCAGAATCAGGACCTCGTAAGGCTATGATTTTTGAGAACCCAATGTCTACCCTTCGGTAACTGGGGCTGGGGAATGCGTTCCGGTTATTCAAATCGCCTGGAGGGCCAAAAGGCAAACCTGTACTGAAAACCAGATTCAAGTACATGCGCAAGGTGGGGTTATTGGGAATGTGGTCCTGAAAATAAACCCCGAAATTCATGAATTGGTCGGTGGGCCGACGGATGTAGCCTTTCTCTACCCGGCTTATCACCTGCCCCGTTTCTCGGTCTCGGATAATGGTTGAGTCGCCGGTTATGTTTTCTCGTGTGCTCAAGAAGCCTAAGCTAAACCAAGATTCTTCGCCCTTAATAAACTCGCCATTCACGCGCACATCAAAGCCCATGGCGTACGCATTGGCCTTGTTTTGAGGCAGATACCGCAAACGCATGTTGTCTTGCTCATACGGAATAACGGACGGTAAATATTTGTAATAGGCTTCAGTGGTCAGTTTAAAGGGCCGGTCCCATTTTTTGAACTGGTACTCAGAACCCGCAATAAAATGCCAAGCTTCTTGGTTTTTCGTTTTTGGATAAATAATTCCGTTTTGCCCTCGCAATTCGCGGTACAGCGGTGCTTGCACATACAATCCGGACGCCATTTTAAACGACCAATCTGGCAAGTTTTTAAAACGAACGGCGTACTGCAGCCTCGGGCTGATGGATACTTGCTTGTTGGTAGAAAAGTAATGGAACCGCGCCCCATAGGTGATAGTCTGGAGACTATCCAACTCGTAAGTCTGCTGCGCGAAGCCCTGATAACGGGTGGAAGTTAGGTTGTGTCTGCTGTCTAAGTTTTGGAAATTAAACACATAATCTGCCGAATCCTGGAAAGAATATTCAGCCAAAACATCTTCAATACTTTCTACGCCACCTTTAAAACCGGCACTGACCACATTCCGGTCAGATAATTCCCAAGTGGCTTTTAACTCCATCGCCTGAAAGGCGGCTTTTAAACGGTTGCGCGCATAATTAAAAGTAGTGCCCAAGCCGCGCTCTCCGGCACAGCGGTTAAAAGGTGATACGCCCGGCGCAGGCAGCACATCACAAAACCGGTAGCCCGACTCTAAATCTTGCGTTTCACGCTCTTGGCTGTAAAGGCTAGAAAAAATTAATTCTGATTGCAGCTTAGACGTAAAAAAATGCCGCAGCCGCAGCCCACCTTGCAGCGTGGTATAACGCATTTCCTCTTGGCCGTCATACCCAACCAACAGCCGAAGCAACTGAGATTGGGTGCCAAAGGTGGTCTCGCGGGTTTCGGGCCTTACTTGGAAATCATTGCGCGCATAAGAACCTAAAAAACTAAGCTGCGTTTTTGCCTCAGCGCCAGAAACGCGATGTTCTTTGTCTGATAAATCGTAGGTTATGTAGGTTTGTACATCCGTAAAGCGGGGATGATAATCGCCTTTTACCTCCAGGTTATTGAGTACGTAAGCAGCGTTCTTGTGCCGTACGCCCAGTAAATACCCTAATCTGTTGTTACCTGCCAGCCCTTCGGTGTGCATTGAGCCGCCGGTGAGTCCGCCAGAAACGGAGGATTTGTATTTAGTGGGCGTGCGGTATTGAATGTCTAACACCGAAGCTAATTTGTCACCGTATTTGGGTTGCCATCCGCCGGAAGAAAATGTTACTTCCTCCACCAAATCTGGGTTTACAAAACTGAGGCCTTCTTGCTGGCCGCTCGCATTTAGAAACGGACGGTAAACTTCCATCCCGTTTACGTAAACCAAATTCTCGTCAAAACTACCGCCTCGCACCGAATAACTAGAAGAAAGCTCGTTGTTATTGGTTACTCCGGGCAGGGTGAGGAGCACTTTATTAAAATCTTGGAAGGGCGATGGTAACGTTTGAGTAGTGCGCGGGTCTAAGCGGGTCATGCTAACCTGAGCGCGCGTGTTTTGGTTGTTGCGGCCGCGCACGGTCACTTCTTGCACTTGGTTGGCGGTCTGGCTTAGCTCAATCGTTAGGAATCGGTTCTCGTTAGGTAAAAGCGAAACTTCTTTAAACGCCGTGGCATACCCGATGTAGCGGATAGTTAGGAGCGTGCGTTTGCCGGGAATTACGGAAATCTGGAACCGGCCGCGGGCATCTGTGGCGGTGGCACTTGTATTATTGGGTAAGGAGATGGTGGCTCCTACCAAAGGCTGTTGCAGGCTATCCGTAACAATGCCTTGCACCACCGCCCGTTGGGCCCAGGCTGGAAAAGCTAAAAGCAGAAAAATTAAAAGCCATCCTCCCCTTATCCGCATGTTCTACTTTTTGCCAATCTGCTTTAACGCTTGAATAGTTTGCGATGGATCTGAGGCCGAGAATACAAAAGAACCTGCCACTAACACATCGGCCCCGGCTTGCAATAATAAGGGAGCGTTCTGCTGGTTAACGCCGCCGTCAATTTCAATTAGGCAGTTAGCATTTTTTTTGATGATTAAATCCTTAAGAGCCTGCGTTTTAGAATAAGTATGTTCAATGAATTTCTGGCCGCCAAAACCTGGGTTTACGGACATGACGCACACCATGTCTATGTCTTGAATAACGTGTTCCAGTAATGAAACCGACGTATGGGGGTTGATTGCAACACCAGCTTTCGCGCCCGTAGCTTTTATTTGCTGAAGTGTACGATGCAAATGAGGGCAAGTTTCGTAATGAACCGTGATAATTTCAGCGCCCAAAGCGCGAAATTGCTCAATGTACTTTTCTGGCTCCACTATCATCAAGTGCACATCCAATGGTTTGGTTGCTACTTTTTGAATAGCCGCCATGACCGGAAATCCGAAGGAAATATTGGGCACAAACCTGCCATCCATCACATCTACATGAATCCAATCGGCAGAACTTTGGTTGAGCATTTTTACATCAGCAGCCA